>NZ_JHVI01000028.1 GCF_000620065.1 Meiothermus cerbereus DSM 11376
CGGAGGGCTTGTTGCTCCTCCTGGTTCAGCAAGGCCCGCTTATCCCCTCCTGGGTTGTAGCGGTGCTTATCGATGAGCCCCTGGGGTCCCTCGGCGTTGTAGCGCCGGATGAGCTTGTAGACCCAGTTCTGGCTAAACCCGGTGGCCTGGCTCACCGCCAGGGTGCTGGGGCGGTGCTCCCGGGTCTGCTGGGCGTACAACCAGATCACCTGCCAGCGGGTCTTCTCCTTGGCATCCTTGCAGCTACGGTAGCGCTGTTCGAGTTCTTCCAGGCTCAGGTGGGCGTGTAGGGCTATGGCTTTGCTTGGCATGAGTTATTATCTACATAGATTTGGTATTACAGGGCACTACGGCAGTAGCTTGCGCAGCTCCTCGACCTTGTCGGTGTTCTCCCAGGGGAAACCCTCCCGGCCAAAGTGTCCATAGGCCGAGGTGGGGGTGTAGAT
The DNA here is from genome assembly GCF_000620065.1 of Meiothermus cerbereus DSM 11376. Classification (NCBI taxonomy): domain Bacteria; kingdom Thermotogati; phylum Deinococcota; class Deinococci; order Thermales; family Thermaceae; genus Meiothermus; species Meiothermus cerbereus. The sequence goes on from NZ_JHVI01000028.1 coordinate 447, forward strand.
GGGGCGCTCTAGGTTCAGGTTCTCGATGATGGCCCTGGGGCGGGCGTCGAATACTTTCTGGGCTGCCTCGGTAATTTTTTCGTCGGACACAACACCGGTGCCAAAGGTTTCGACCCGCATCCCCACCGGACGGGCCTTGCCGATGGCATAGGCCAGCTCGATCAGGGCACGCTTGGCCAGGCCCGCCGCCACGATGTTCTTGGCGATGTAGCGGGCATAGTAGGCCGCCGAGCGGTCTACTTTGGTGGGGTCTTTACCGCTAAAGGCCCCTCCGCCGTGCGGTACAGCCCCGCCATAGGTATCTACGATAATTTTGCGCCCGGTCAGACCGGTATCGCCATGCGGCCCCCCAATTACAAACTTACCCGAGGGATTAACCAGGTACTGGGTTTCCTTGCTCAGGTACTGCTCGGGGATGGCCTTCTCGATTACCTTGGTGCGGATGTCGTGGTGAATCTGGTCAGCCTCGACCTCTTCGGAGTGCTGGGTGGAGACCAGAGCAGTGCCCACATACAGGGGTTTCTGCCCCTCGTAGACCACCGTGACCTGGGCCTTGCCGTCGGGGCGCAGGTAGGGAATTTCCCCAGTCTTACGGGCTTCGGCCAGGCGGCGGGTCAGGCGATGGGCCAGCGAGATGGGCAGCGGCATCAGTTCGGGGGTTTCGTCGGTGGCGTAGCCAAACATCAGCCCCTGGTCACCTGCACCCACTCGGTCAAACTCGTCTTTAGAACCCAGCACCCGCCACTCCCACGACTCGTTGACCCCGCCTGCAATATCCGGCGACTGCTCGTCTATGGCGGTCAGCACCGCACAGGTATCGCCATCGAAGCCATATTTGGCCCGGGTATAGCCCACCTCGAGCACGGTCTGGCGCACCAGGCGGGGGATGTCCACATAACTATCGGTGGTAATCTCGCCCGCCACCATCACCAGGCCCGTGGTCACCAGGGTTTCGCAGGCCACCCGGGCCTTGGCATCCTCTGCCAGAATCGCATCCAGCACCGCATCCGAGATGCGGTCGGCCAGTTTGTCGGGGTGGCCTTCCGTCACCGATTCCGAAGTTACCAGTCGTTGCAACTTTGTCCTCCTCTAAAAGCGGTCTGGCCGCGTCAACCGACAAAGTATAGCACTTCTATGTTTTCCGTTCGACGAAAAAATCTCCCCCCAAAGCATCGGCAGGAAGCTTACAGTCAGTCGGCTTTTAGAACGCTTCGGATGAGGTTATATGAACCCCGTCTGAATCGTTCCGTTAGGGGCAGCTCGGAGTACCATCGTTTTTCCGGTTGTTGCTACCCGCGCCTCAGGCGGGGGCCCCAGAAAAAGAACGAATCAAAGTTATTAAAAACGCCTGACCCGTGCCGCATCTGCCTGATCACTTTCTAACCCGGCTGGTTATCACCTCGAGAAACGCCTGCACGATGGGGGCATCCAGGGTCTGGCCGGACTGCCTGCGCAGCTCGCGCAAGGCTTCCTGGTGGCTCCAGGCGGCCTTGTAAGGGCGGGAGTGAACCAGCGCATCGTAAACATCTACCACCGCAAAAAGACGGGCCTCGAGGGGAATCTCGTCGCCCTTCAGGCCAAAAGGATAGCCCGATCCGTCCACCCGCTCGTGGTGGTAGCGCACGATATTACGGGCCGTCTGGGACAAAAAGCCCAGGTTTTCCAGCATGCCAAAGCCGATATCGCAGTGGCTTTGCATGATGCGCCATTCAGCATCGGTAAGGGTTCCGGGTTTGAGCAAAATGGAGTCGGGAATGGCCAGCTTACCCAGGTCGTGCAGGTAGGCCCCCATGCGCAGCCCCTCGAGGTCGGGAAAGCCCAGGCGCTGCCCCAGGGCTTCGGTCAGGGCCACCACCCGGTCGGTATGACCACTGGTCTCCAGATCGCGCAGCTCCAGACCCAGCCCCAAAGCCCGCAGCGCATCCTCGCGGGTACGGGTGATTTCCTCGAGGTGCGCCACCCGCTCCAGGGCTCGCTCGAGCCGCCGCGCAACTGCCTCTAATAAAGCCAGGTGTTCTTCTGATATGTAGGCCTTATGGTCAAAGCTGGCCAGCGTAAGGGCTCCGTAAGGCGCCCCCTGCACAAACAAAGGCGCGGTGAGCAGGGTTCTCAGTCTATAAGCCAACAGCGTAGGCCAGGCCCCATCCCAGGTTTGGTAGTCCTCAATATACTGGACTTTGCCAGTAGCCAGGGCCTTGCCCATGAACCCGCTCCCCAACGACACCGGCAGGCTGGCAAAGTGCTGCAAGCGGCCCTCTTTGTCCCGCTCATGCCCTCGAACAAGCTGCATTAAACCGCTGCCTTTGCTGGTATCTTTGAGCTCCAATCGGTAAAAGCCACCAGCCGAAAGCCCCGTAAGGTCAATAAGCGTCTCCAGGGCCCGCTGGGCCATACAGACAGGCTCGTCCAGGGTCTCGAGGTCGGCAGACATCAGCACCAGTCTGCGGTAGCGCTCGGTCTCCCGTTTGGCCCGCTCGAGGGCTTGCAGGCGTGAAAACATCACCCCAGCCACCCGAGCCAGTGCCTCCAGGGCATAGCGATCCTGCGGCTGTATCTCCCCGCCCATCCCTGCTGTGTCCACCGACAGCACCCCCACCATCTGGCCCTCGGGGTCACCCATCGGCACTCCCAGGTAGGCCGCCCGGGCCCGATTGCCCGAGGTAAACACAGCGCTGGGCTCGCGGGAAGCGTCGGGCAGGTACAGTGGGCTGCGCTGCTCCAGCACCCGCCAGGCCAGCCCCTGGCCCCGCTTGTGCCGGGTACCGGCTGCCCTCTCGGCGGCAAAGCCCGCCGCCGCCACCACCTCGAGCACGTCATCTTTGGGCCGATAGAGCGTTACCAGGCTGGTTGAAGCCCTGGTCTGCCCCAGGGCTTCCTTAACTGTGAGCTGCAGCAACTCCTCGGTAGTTTGCGCTGCTGTAAGGCACTGACTGGCCAGGGCAAGGCTTTGCAAACGGGCCAGTTCACGCTGCTGGCCTGCTTGGGCTTCCAGGCGGGCCAGTACCTGCCCCACCCCACGGCCAAAGGCCTCCAACACCGACGCATCGTCCAGTTCAAAAGAGGCCTGGGCGCAGGCCACCACCACCCCAAAGCCCTCGCCGTGGGCATCCAGAAGGGGAACTAAAGCCGCGTACTCCTCAGGGGCACCCGAAATATTTAGGTACAGCCGAGGATCATCAAGGCCCGCCATCTGCACCCGACGCTCCTCCAGGGCCAGCCAGGCAGCCCCGTTCCCTCGAGGCACCGATAAGCCCGCTGCTTCCCAGTTCACAGCAGCACATACCCGTAGCTGATCCCCTTCGCGGCGCAAAGCTAGGGCGCGCTTCCCCCCTAAAATTTCTAGAATCAGATTAGGCAGCGAATTCCAGAGTGCGTCAGCCTCGCGAAAGGTGGACAGCACCCCCAGCACACGGGCCAGGCCTTCTTCCCGCTCGAGGCGGGCCTGGGTTATTCTTCGCTCTTTGAGCGTTTGCAACACCACACCCAGGCTTAGCCCGAGCTCCTGGGCCAGCGGCAAGGCTTCTGCCGGAAAGGGGGTGGCCTCGAGGCGATCCAGGCTTAGCCAGGCCTCTACCTTATCCCCCAAGGGTATCGGAATGTTCAGCGCCCAGTTAACGCCCTGTAGGGACTGGCGATCCTGCTGCGATAAACCACTGAACTCAACCTTAGCCTGAGTTATTTTGGGGCGGGCCGACAAGGCCTCCTGCAAACTGCCCCCGTACCAGCGCAGCTCGTCTTGCAAGCTCAGGGAATACCTGGGCAAGGCAATGTTGTGCCCCCGCATAGCCACAAAACGGTATGCGCTTCCTTCACGCAGCAAAGTCGAACCGGCCTGAGCCCCCGGAATCAAGCGCAAAGCCCCTTCCAAAGCCTCCGTGAGCAGGGCTTCCTGGCTGAGACTGCCCACCAAATCGCGCAATAGGGCCAACAGGCCCGGATAAGACCCCTGCATCTCCAAATCAGCCTAAGGGCGAACTGGTTTCAGTAAAAGTTTATGTATCACAACTTAGAGCGGTCTTCATGGTACAGGCCCAGTCAGGAAAAGGGCGGCTCCAGCTTTTTTTGCCGCTGGCAGTAGTGGTACAAATATCGAAGGCTGCGAAAAATGCAGGTTGCCCGTGGTCGTGCAACCGACAGGCAACCTGCTATAGAAAACGGGGGTGCCTAGACCCTTACCCGTAAAAAGCTGTCCACGTAGAAGGGCCCTTCCCAGCGCTGGCCCCGGGGCTCGTTGAGGATGGTAATACGGTTCTCCAGGCGCGGCTCCCAGGAAGGCTGGGTACGCAGGTACTCAATCAGCACTTCAGCATCGCTAAAGCCCGTATCCACCCGGAAGCCTTTGGCATCGCGCAAGACAGCAAAGCCGTCGCCGCCGCCAGCGATAAAGCTGTTGGTCACCACGCGGTAGGTGGCGCCCGGGTCGAGGGGTTGGAAGCCCGTGGGGGTCTGAACCTGAACCTGGGTAACCCGGCTTCCTGCCGGACGAGCCAGATCGAAGGTATAGCGGATACCCGCCACCCCCGACAGGAAACGGCCCGCAATCTGCTCCCACTGGGAAACGCCGTTTTCCAGCGCAGCCAGAATTTCGCTGCCTTTGAGATCGAGCACCGTCAGGGTGTTGCCAAAAGGCAGCACCTCGTTCACCTGCCCCACCGTAATGTTACCTGCTGGGATGGTGGCCCGAATGCCCCCACCGTTTTGCAGCGCAATGGTAGTACCAGCCTGACGGGTTTTCCACAGCATCGCATCGGCAATCAGGTTGGCCAGGTTGGTCTCGCGGCGGCGCACGTCGTTGCGCTCACCGTTGAGTGCTACGGCTGCCCTGGAAACCACCTGGGCCCGCAGTGCCGCGATGGGCAGACCATAGGCGGCAATGGCGTCGAGGGCGAAGCGGTCTTCGGGCAGGTTGGCGGTCATGGGGATTACCTGGCCCTGGTGGGCCACCAGCTCACCCCGCTCGTTGAAGGTAACCTGCAGGCGACCCACCACCTTGGCCCACTCCCAGGCCTGCACCACCAGCACATCTTTGTTCTCGGGGTTCTTGATGATGGTGGGGTAGGCCCCGCCCGGGCGCAGCTCTGGGAAGGGGGTCTGGCCCAGTAGGGTATGGCTGTGGCCACCCACAATCACTTGCACGCCCGTTACCTTGCGGGCCAGCTCCTGGTCTTGCAGATAGCCCAGGTGCGAGAGCACCACAATGTACTTCACGCCTCGAGCCAAGAGCTCCACCACGGCTTGCTGGGTAGCCGGAACCGGGTCGGTAAAGCGGACGTTGGGGCCGGGGCTCGAGAGGATAGAGGTTTCGGGGGTGGTGAGGCCAATGATACCCACCTGCTGTCCTCCCACACTCACCACCGCGTAGGGCTTAATGCGCCCCGCCAGCTTGGGTTCCCTCGAGACATCGGTATTGGCCGAGACCACCGGGAAGCGCACCCCATTCAAAAAGTTGGCCAGCCCATCGGGCCCCAAGTTGTACTCGTGGTTGCCGGGGGCCATAGCCCGGATGCCCATGCGGTGCAAAAGGTGCCGATCGGCCAGCCCCTGGTACTGATTGAAGTAGAGGGTGCCCTGGAACACATCGCCTGCATGCAAAAACAAGGGGTTGGTAGCCGTACCGCGCAACCGGTCAAAAAGTGAAATCACTCGAGCAAAGCCACCGAGGCGCTGGTTTGCCTGCCCCCCCAGGGTCAGACCGCCGGTGGGCTCGAGCCGGGCATGGGTATCGTTGATATGGACTATGGTCATAGTAAAATTGCCGCCCTGGGCCCGGGTCAATCCGGCCAGGGCTGCTCCGCTAACCAAGCCTGCTTTGAGTACATCTCTACGACGCATGGTTCCTCCTCTGCTAAACTGCCAGGTTATTCTATACCGGCTCGTCAAAGCCAAGTCACGCACCCTAGTGCGTGTGGCTATCACTTTAATCTGCAGCATCCTGGCTTTGTCAAAGCCGCGTGTGGTATGAACCCCCGAAGCCTTCTAAAAGCCGACTGGGTGTGGGCGCTCCTCCTTGTGGGTGCTTTGGGTGAGGGAGCTCCATCTTGAAACACCCGGCCAGCCCTTAGGTTGCGGAGGACAGTGCGGCCTTTGGTTTCCCGGTGTTCCTGCTGCGGCTTCGTCTTCAAGCTTCTTCCTGGTATTGCTTTTGGTGGCTCGAGCTTGAAGCTTTTTTCAGCAAACCCTCAGCCCGCCCGGATAGCCTTGTTGCATAACCCGCCCACAAGTATGCGTGCGCGAAGGAGGGTTTATGCGCTATTTAGCAGCTTTTCTGGTAACCGTGGCGGTTGGCTGTCAGGACATGCCTCCCAATCCCAACCCGCCTCCTGCGGGCGAGCCGCAGCTTCATCTGAAACTGGTTGTTTCCTCCGGTCTGACCCAGCCGCTTTACCTGACGCATGCCGGGGATGGTAGCGGCGATCTATACGTGGTGGAAAAAGCCGGTCGAATACGCATCATTGAGGGCCGCACCCTGCGCACACAGCCCTTCCTCGACATCACCGGAAAAACCGCCAAGGGCGGTGAGCAAGGCCTGCTGGGCCTGGCCTTCCATCCCAACTACCGCAACAACGGCTTTTTTTATGTGAACTACACCAACACCTCTGGCGACACCATCATTGCCCGCTACAGCGCCAACCGCAGCACCAAGCTAGCCGACCCCAGCACCGAGCAGGTCGTTCTGAGCGTAGACCAGCCCTACGATAACCACAATGCTGGCTGGCTGGGCTTTGGCCCCGACAAAATGCTCTATATCCCCCTGGGCGACGGGGGTTCTGGGGGCGATCCAGAAAACTATGCCCAGCGCCTCCTTCCCCAGGATGGGAACCGCCACATGCTGGGCAAGGTGCTGCGCCTCGACGTCAACGGCAGCGAAACAGGCCTCAACTACCGCATTCCTGCAGATAACCCCAGCCTGGGCGGGCGGGTTTCGGAACTCTGGGCCCTGGGCCTGCGCAACCCCTGGCGGGCCAGCTTCGACCGGCAAACCGGCGACCTCTGGATTGGCGACGTGGGTCAGGGCACCCAGGAAGAAATAAGCCTGGGCCCCGGCGGCGGCAAGGGCCTTAACTACGGCTGGAAAATCATGGAGGGCAACCACTGCTACGACAACAGCATTCCCCCTGGCTGCAATGGCGCCAGCCTGACCCCGCCGGTACACGCCTATGGGCGCAGCGATGGTTACTCGGTTACGGGGGGATATGTTTACCGGGGTTCGCGCTTCCCCCGTATGCGGGGCCGCTATTTTTTCACCGACTTCGGCTCCGGCCACCTCTGGAGCCTGCGCCTGGTAAACGGCACCTGGACACGCAAAACCGAGATTGGCTCTGCCGGGACGGGCCTGGCCTCCTTCGGCGAAGACGAGCAAGGCGAGCTGTACCTGATTAGCTTATTTGGAGGGCAGGTCTGGCAGCTCGAGGACCAGCTCTAGGCAGCAAGCGCAGCGCCAGTCGGCCAGGAAACTTGTAGTCCACACACATCGGCCTCAGAAAAGGCCGGGCTACACTGGGCTTATGCGAAAGATGGTCTGGTTTGCCCTGCTGTGGCTTGGCCTGGCTTCTGCCCAATCCATCAACCTGGTTCCAATCGCCAACAACCTCAGCCGCCCGTTGTTTCTGACCTACGCACCCGACGACACCGGGCGGCTTTTTATCCTCGAGCAAGGCGGCACCATCCGCATCTGGCAGAATGGGCGGCTGCTGGCCGAGCCGTTCCTGGATGTGAGCAACCTGGTTTCTTGCTGTGGTGAACGGGGTCTGCTGGGGCTGGCTTTTCATCCCGACTTTCGTCAGAACAACCTCTTCTTTATCAATTACACCAACCGCAATGGCAACACCGTAATCGCCCGCTATCGCGCCAATGGCAACCGTGCCGAGGCTGGCTCTGCCCAAATTTTTCTTACCGTTGAACAGCCCTATGCCAACCACAACGGCGGTATGATCGCCTTTGGTCCGGATGGCATGCTGTACATTGGCATGGGTGACGGAGGTTCGGGCGGCGACCCACTCAACGCCGGGCAGCGGCTCGACACCTTGCTGGGCAAAATCCTGCGCCTCGAGGTAAACCGCAGTGAGGGCAACAGGGCCTACGCCATCCCCGCCGACAATCCTGTGCTGGCTGGGCGTCGCAGTGAAATTTGGTCCTATGGCTGGCGCAACCCCTGGCGCTTCAGCTTCGACCGCCAGACCGGCGACATGTGGATCGCCGATGTGGGTCAGAATGCCGTGGAAGAGGTAAACTTTCAGCCCGCCAGCAGCAAGGGGGGCGAGAACTACGGCTGGCGCATCATGGAAGGTGACCGCTGCTTCAATCCTCCGCAAAACTGCAACCGCGAAGGTCTGGTTATGCCCGTGCTGACCTACACCCACGACCAGGGCCGCTCCATTACCGGGGGGTACCGCTACCGGGGTAACGCCATGCCGGCCTTCAGAGGCACTTATTTCTATGGCGATTACGTGAGTGGGCGCATCTGGGCTGCTACACCCCAGGGCGACCGCTGGCAGAGCCGGGAAGTTCTCAAAACCGACCTGAACATCAGTTCCTTTGGCGAAGACGCCGCCGGCGAGCTGTATGTAATTGACCACCGCGGCACCGTCTACCGCATGGCCCAGCGTTAACAAAAACTGCCTCCCACTTGGGAGGCAGGCCCATTAGGCAAGCCCATCTCAGGGCAGGTAGTTACCGGGCGTGCCCAAGGTCTCGGGTTTTTCGGTCCACTCACCGGCAATCCCCAGCTTCCAGGCGCCCGCCACGCCGCTAACGTTGGTATAGCCCCCATACACACCCAGCCGCACGCCGCGCACCACGGTGTAGTAAAGCGAAGCGGTTACGTCGTAGCCCAGACTGAGGCCGAAAGGATAGCGCAGGCCCCCTTCCAGATAGGCATTGATGTCGCGGCTGAGTTCCAGCTTGAGGCCGGCATAAGCATTGGCTGCTGCGTTCAGCGAGACCGATGGCACAACCACCAGGGTGGCATCCAGGCCTGCACCCCCATAGAGCACCGCGGCATCAGCAACCCGCTGCGTGATGAAGATTTCCCCACCCGCATCAAAATCGAAACTGAAAGGGCCAGGCACCATAATCTGGTTGGAGCCAAAGCGGATGGCCCCCTCCACATAGCCGGTACTAGATTCATTCAGCTTGGTAACCCCCACCAGGCCAGCGCGGCTTGCCAGCACCAGCTGGCCTGCAAAAATCCTGGGCGCAGGCTAGCGCCAGCCAGGAAGTTTTCGGTCAGGTTGAAGGTGTAGTTAAGCGCCGTACCCCGGTAGGTGCGGTAAGGGGTTATGAACTGGCCACCCACCACCCCAAATTCGGGCAGAAACTGCAGGTTTCCGGTGATGGAAAAGCCATCGGCTAAAGCGGCACTGCCGATACCCAGCGAAGCTATTACTGCCAACACGGTTTTTTTCATATTGCCTCCTACTGGCAAAACGCCACAAACGGCCCAATGATAGTGGCTAGGTGCGCCCTTTAACTGAGAGGGATTGAAAATTTCCCTAATGCAAATCATAAAAAATGTCTTTTTGCTGGGGCCCCCACCTGAAGCTGCGCCAAGAGCTGCTCTCGCATCCGGTTGGTTTTGACCTGCCCTAAACAAAAAGCTTCTGGTGGGGTTCATATAAGCCCCTCCAGACCTGTGCCCACGGCTTACTGAAGCAGCCAACCGGCTAGGAAGCGAGAAAGGCCTGCCAAAAGCCTGGGCAATACCGGTATGCTAAACACATGGCACGAACCAAGCAGGATATTCTGCAAGAGCTAAAAGACCATCGGGTACGCTTCCTGCGCTTGCAGTTCACCGACATTTTGGGCATCAACAAAGTAGTTGAACTCCCGATTAATCAGTTTGAGAAGGCTTTAGACGGCGAGATTATGTTCGATGGTTCCTCCATTGAGGGCTTTGGCCGCACCGAGGTCGAAGAGTCGGACATGCTCTTGAAGCCGGATTACAACACTTTTGTGGTCTATCCAAGAGAACTAGAGCCCACCACCAAAGGTGCCGTAGCTCGCTTAATCTGCGATATTGCTTACCCCGATGGCAAACCTTTTGAGGGTGACCCTCGCCAGGTGCTCAAGCGGCAGGTCGAACGAGCCCAGAAAAAAGGTTTCGACAACCTCTTCGTGGGCAGCGAAGTGGAATTTTTCTTGTTTAATCGCAGCCCCGAAGGCAGCCCGACCATTCACACCTACGACCGGGCAGGCTACTTTGACCTGGCCCCCACCGACAGGGGTGAGGAGGCCCGCCGGGATATGGTAGACATGCTGGTAGCACTGGGGTTGCAGCTCGAGGCCGCCCACCATGAAGGCGCCCCTGGCCAGCACGAAATTGACTTCAAGTACACCGACGCTCTCCAGGCTGCCGACAACCTGACCACCTTTAAGTTTGTGGCCAAGCGCATTGCCATCAACCACGGGCTTCACGCCACCTTCATGCCCAAGCCCATTGCTGGCATTAATGGCTCAGGCCTGCACTTCCACCTGTCGCTGTTCAAAAATAGTGAGAATGCTTTTTATGAGCCCAGGGGGAAGCTCGAGGTCTGGCCCCATCAGCTATCCAAAACCGCCCTACAATTCATCGCTGGCCTCTTCGAGCACGCCGAGGGCATGGCCGCCATCACCAACCCGCTGGTCAACTCCTACAAGCGCCTGACCCCGGGATACGAAGCCCCCACCAGTGTGGCCTGGTCGGTTTCGCACCGCAGCGCCATGATCCGGGTTCCCAAACGGCGTGGCAGGGGCACCCGGGCCGAGTTTCGCCTCCCCGACCCCTCCTGCAACCCCTACCTGGCCCTGGCGGTGATTTTGGGCGCGGGCCTCGAGGGTATCGAAAGCAACCTGACCCCCCCACCCCCCATCGAACGCGACGTATACGAGCTTTCGGTACGGGACAGGCGCAAGTACCGCGTCAGCGAGATGCCCAGAACCCTGCGCGAAGCCCTCGAGGCCCTGCAAAAGAACCGGGTCGTCCGGGCCGCACTGGGCGAGCAGTTATACAAAGATTTCCTCAATGCCAAGCAGGTGGAATGGGACTCCTACCGGATCGCAGTTCACCAATGGGAACTTGATCAGTACCTGGCCGAATACTAAGTATCTCCATATGTTGAAATGCAAGATGCTGTTCCGAAGGGTCGCTTTAGGAATTGCGCCAGGTACGCATAGACTCATTCCGCGGGTTTTGCCAATCTACCCTGGCGCAACTTAACGCCGTCGCGTCAAGATACAGCGGGGGTAGTGCAGGGTTGCGCAAAATCATGCAGCCAGTCAGTCCCGCTCCAGCTAAAGACTGATGGCTTCAGTCTTTAGAGCTGCAAAGGCCGCTACCCCTGTTGCAGTTTCAGCAAAATTGTGTACCCTCAAAATGGCTGGAAAAATAACCGCCCACATTGACACACCTTGGTGTGGGCTGGGTAGAATAGGCCAGCCATCACGGCTAAGTTTTTGTTCTTTAGGAGGAATCGGCATGAAAAAGCTCGCAATTCTAGCGCTGGGCGTATTGGCCCTGGGTGTGGCCTCGGCCCAGTCCAACGTCATCAAGATCGCTTCGGTCTCGCCCCTGTCCGGGCCCCAGTCCGGTCTGGGTACCGCCATCCAGCAGGGTGCCCAGATGGCCATAGAGGATGCCCAGGCCCGCTTCCAGCAGCTTGGCTTCCAGCTGCAGTTCAGTCCTCAAGATGACCAGGCCACCCCGGATGTGGGTGTGGCGGTAGCTCGCCGTATCGTTAACGACCCCGACCTGCTGGGCATCGTGGGCCACCTAAACTCGGGTGTGGCCATTCCCGCCTCGGAGATTTACAAAGACACCAACCTGGTCATGGTCTCCCCCGCCAACACCAACCCCCGCGTTACCGACCGCGGTTACTTGAACGTCAACCGCATCTGCGGGCGCGACGACGTGCAGGGCCCGGTGGGCGCCGAGTACGCCGTGAAGGTGCTCAAGAAAAACCGCCTGTTTGTGATCCACGATAAAACCCCCTACGGCCAGGGCCTGGCCGAAGCCTTCGCGGCCCGCGCCAAGGAGCTGGGTGCTAACGTAGTGGCCCTGGTAGGCACCGAGGAAGCCTCCAACTTCCAGCCCCTCATCCTGCAGATGCGCGCCCAACGCCCCGACCTGGTCTACTACGGTGGCATCTACGACAAGGGTGGCGTGCTGGTCAAGCAGATGCGTGAGCGCGGCATCACCGCCACCTTCATGGGCGGCGACGGTCTGGACGCTTCCGACCTGGTCAAGATTGCTGGTAGCGCTTCGAAGGGTGTGCTGTTCACCACCACCGCTGGCCCCATCAGCACCCTGCCCAAGGCTGCTGCCTTTGCCCAGCGCTACAAGGCCAAGTTCGGCAAAGACCCCGAGGCCTATGCCGTGTACGCCTACGACGCGGCCAATGTGATTCTGGCTGCCCTCGAGGCTGCCATCAAGGCCAACAACGGCCGCAAACCCACCCGTGAGCAGGTGGCCCGTGCGGTGCGCGAGGTCAAGCTGGACGGCCTGACCGGTCGCATCGAGTTCGATAGCAAGGGAGATCGCAAGCTCTCCGACTACTACATCGTGGGCATGAAAGAAGCCAAATACCCCGGCGAAGTGCTGCGCGTGATTCAGTTCGCGCCCCCAGCCGCTCGCCAGTAAGCTTTACTCAATAGAGCGCTCTTCATAAACATTGAACCCGTGAAGAGTGCGATAGAGGCTCCCGCATCCGCGGGAGCCTTCTTTTTATGCAGCTTTGCGTGGTTTTGTGGGAAAAAATAAAAAACTGACTCTTGAGTCAGTTTTTTATTTTTTGATATGCCCTGTTGTCAGGTTTGTTTGCAACCGATATACTCTGGCAGGCTTATCTGGAAAAGAGCACGCGCTTCAATGAGTTTATATGCGTGGGTTCGTATAATCTTAAAGGCTAGGAGGTTTACTTGACGGTTGCAGATCTACTTGCCATCCTGCCGCAAACCTTGCTCGAAGGTCTGCTGTTGGGATTTGTCTATGCCATGGTGGCCCTGGGCTATACCATGGTTTACGGGGTGCTGGGGCTGATTAACTTTGCACATTCCGAAGTTTTCATGATCGGAGCGGTGATTGGCCTCGAGGTCTTCCGCTTCTGGGGCAACCCCGAAGCGCCCGTAATTTCCAACCCCTTTTTGCTCTTGCTGGTCGCCCTGGCTTTTGCCGCGGCAGGATCAGGCCTTATGGCCACGCTGGTGGAGCGCTTCGCTTACCGGCCCCTGCGCAAGCGGGGCAGCAAAAACATCCTGGTGCCCATGATTACCGCCATCGGGGTCTCGTTCTTGCTGCAAGACCTAACCCGTATTTATGCGGCCGTACGGCATAACGAGTTCAACATGCAGTACCGAACCTACGATGCCCTCAACGTCGTGTTCGAGTTACCCCTGCAAACCAACATTCAGGTCAAGGGCATCATCATCATCGTGGTCTCTATCCTGATGCTCATCGGACTGACCTACCTGGTTAACCGCACCAAGCTTGGCAAAGCCATTCGGGCCGTTTCGCAGGATATGCAAACCGCCGCACTCATGGGCATCAACCCCGACACCATCATCTCGCGCACCTTCCTTGTTGGCGGTTCGCTGGGCGGGGTGGCTGGGGTTCTGTTCGGCTTGCTGTACACCAATGTAACCCCATACTCAGGGGTGTTGCCTGGACTAAAAGCCTTTACCTCGGCTGTTCTGGGTGGAATTGGCAACATCCCCGGCGCTATGGTTGGGGGGCTTATTCTAGGACAGCTCGAGACCCTCTCGGGCACTTTTCTACCCTTCCTAACCAATGGCAACTTTGGCACCGAATACAAGGATGTGTTCGCCTTCCTAACCCTGGTTTTGCTGTTGCTCTTCAGACCACAGGGCATCTTTGGTCAGAATGTGAGTGAAAAGGTATGAGCCAGTCTATTTTTCCTTTCACCCTCGCCTTCACGGCCCTTTCCATTCTGGGGGCTTTGCTGGTACCCCAAAACGGGCTGACCAACCTGGCCTTGCTGGTATCGGTAGGTCTGGTAAGCCTGGGCAAAATACCTACCGCCTGGCGTTCAGGTCTGCTGGCCGTCTTGGCCTTGGTGCTCACCATCCTGCTTCGGCTGAACCCCAGCGACAAGCTGGCCTTCTACGGCCTTTTGGCCGTGCTCGTAGCGGCCTTTTTGCTGCCTAATCTGAGCAGTCTGGTGCGCATCGCCCTGGGGGCAGCCATCCTGTTTATCGCGGTGCCCATCGCCGGCCTGACCAACTCGTTCTTGTTTGAGCTGGGCATCCAGATTGGAATTTTTGCCGCGCTGGCGCTGGGCCTGAATGTGGTGGTAGGGCAAGCCGGGCTCTTGGATCTGGGCTTTGCGGCCTTTTTCGCTATTGGGGCCTATACCTGGGGCATTTTTGGCTCACCGCAGGCCTCCCAGTTTATCGCCGGCTTTCCTGCTGCGGGCCTGCCGGGCAATTACCTGTACCTGTTTATGGCCCTGGCTGTCATTACCGCGGCCATTACCGGGGTACTGATTGGCCTCCCCGCCCTGCGGCTGCGGGGCGACTATCTGGCTATCGTTACCTTGGGCCTGGGCGAGGTAGTACGGGTTTTTGCCAACAACCTCGACAAACCCATCAACATTACCAACGGCCCCCAAGGCATTACACCGGTTAATCGTCCTGAGGTGGGACCGCTTACCGAATTCTTGCGGGCCATCGGCGCAGAACGCCTGTATGGGCGCCCTATTGACGAGCCCATCGCCTACTCGTTCTTCTTCTACTTGTTGGTGCTGCTGGTGATTGGCATTGTGGTTCTGGTCAACATCCGGCTGGCCAACTCGCGCTTTGGGCGGGCCTGGGTGGCCATCCGCGAGGACGAGATCGCCGCCAAGGCCATGGGCATTCCACTTTTGCCCACCAAGCTGCTGGCTTTCGCCACCGGTGCTGCTTTTTCCGGCGCCATGGGCGCGGTTTTCGCCGCCAAACAAACCTTTGTGAGCCCCGAGTCCTTTACCCTGCAAGCCTCAATTAACATTCTGGCTTTCGTAATTCTGGGTGGCATGGGTTCCATTGGCGGAGCGGTGGTGGGCGCTGCTGCCGTCACGGTGCTCAACATCGGTATCCTCAAGGATTTCTCCGACCTGCTGAACACCTGGCGGCAGACCGGGGTCACCATTTTGGGCTTTAACATGGCCAACCTGCCCCCCCAGCTCAACCCCGCAAAATACGAGCGTCTGGTGTTCGGTTTGATTCTGATTCTAATGATGATTTTTAGACCCGAAGGGCTTATACCCGAGCAAAGGCATAAAGCCGAGCTACAAGAAGCCCGTCAGGAGGCCAAAGAAGGCGGTGGCAAATGAGCGAGTTGGCCCTGGATGTACAAAACGCCACCAAAAAGTTCGGCGGGTTGGTGGCCGTCAACGACGTGAGCCTACAGGTGCGACCCAAAGAAATTTTCTCGGTGATCGGCCCCAACGGGGCTGGCAAGACCACCTTCTTCAACCTGCTGACCGGAATTTATAAGCCCGACACCGGGCGGGTGGTCTTTTTCGGCCAGGACATCACCGGCTATTCACCGGATAAAGTAGCGCGCACCGGTATTGGCCGCACCTTCCAGAACATCCGCTTGTTTAAGGCCATGACGGTGCTGGAAAACGTGTTAGTGGGGCACCATAGCCTCACCCATCAGACCTACTTCGATGTCCTGTTGCATACCCCCCGGTTTCACCTGACCGAACGAAAAGCCAAAGCGCGGGCCATGGAACTGCTGGCCTACTTGAACCTGGACAAGCGGGCCGAAGAGCTGGCCTCCGGGCTTTCGTATGGGGAGCAGCGGCGGCTCGAGATCGCCCGGGCTCTGGCCCTGGAACCCAAGCTGCTTTTTCTGGATGAACCGGCGGCGGGGATGAACGAGCAGGAGACCGAAGACCTTAAGGTACGCGTGCGCAAGCTGCGCGACGACCTGGGTCTGACCATCGTGCTCATCGAACACGACATGGCCATGGTGATGAGCATCTCGGATCGGATTGCGGTGCTCGAGTACGGCTCCAAGATTGCCGAGGGTTTGCCCGCCGAGATCCGCGCCAATCCGCGGGTTATTGAAGCCTACCTGGGCAAAGGCGCAGCAGGACAGGCCGGAGGGAGCACGCATGCCTCTGCTTGAAGTCAAAGACATCCACACCTACTACGGTCATATCCACGCGCTCAAGGGTATATCGCTCACGGTGGAGGAAGGCGAGATTGTTACCCTGATTGGCGCCAACGGCGCGGGAAAAAGCACCACCTTGCGCACCATCAGCGGCATGAACAAGCCCCGCAAGGGCGAGGTGCTGTACCAAGGCAGCCCCATACACAAACTGCCCGCCGACAAAATCGTGGGGCTGGGTATCGGGCATGTGCCCGAAGGGCGGCGCATCTTCCCCCGCATGACGGTGGAGGAGAACCTGGAAATGGGCGGCTTTCTGATCCGCGACCCTAAGGTGGTACAGGAGCGTAAGGAGCAAGCCTTCGCCCTGTTTCCGCGTCTGGCTGAACGGCGCCACCAAAAGGGCGGCACCTTGTCGGGGGGGGAGCAACAGATGCTGGCCATTGGGCGGGCCCTGATGCAAGACCCCAAGCTGCTGCTGATGGACGAGCCCTCGATGGGGCTGGCCCCGGTACTGGTGGACTTTATTTTCGAGATTATCCAGAAGCTCAACCAGCAGGGCAAAACCATCCTGCTGGTGGAACAAAACGCCCGTCTGGCCTTGCAAATCGCCCACCGCGGCTATGTGCTCCAAACCGGCCACCTGACCATGAGCGGCCCGGCCAAAGAGCTGGCAACCCGGCCTGAGATCCAGGAAGCCTACCTGGGCGGCCATTAAACTGTGGGGTGAGTGATGAAAGCCAGGTATGCCCAAACAGCCAGCCTTCCGGGCCTCGAGGTGCCCGGTGCGGTGCTTCGCCCGTTTGCCGGCGAGCATCTGATGCTGATGCGGGCCGAGGGTAAAGCGGGTTCGCCCCTGGCCGCCCATGCCCACCCCCACGAGCAGATTACGCTGGTGGTTTCGGGGCGGTTGCGGCTGCGGATTGGGGAGGAGTGGCTCGAGCTCGGCCCTGGCGATATAGCCCATGTGCCCTCCAATGTTGAGCACGAGGCAGTTTTTATCGAAGACAGCGTGGTGTTCGATGCCTTCCATCCGGTGCGGCAGGATCTTTTAGACAAGCTCCGGTAACTGCGCCAGACCGCATTGTAAGTGGTTAACCCCTGAACCTCTATAGCCGGAAAGCCGATACAATCGGCCTATGCTAGCCGAGGTTACAACCTACTACCTCGAGATGTGCTCACCCCAAGCACTACGCCCCAAGCGTGTGGCACTGGAGGGTTTGCTTTTGATGAAGGCCGAAATTCCCAGTGCCGAGCTGCAACACTTTCTCTACCGCAGCGTGGGGGGCAACTGGTACTGGTACGAAAAAGCCAACTGGAGCTACCAGGCTTGGTGGGAATACGCCCAAAACCCCAACCTGCATACCTGGGTGCTCTACCTGAAAGGCACGCCCGCAGGCTATTTTCAGCTCGAGGTGCAGCCCGAGGGGAACGTCGAAATTGTGTACTTTGGCCTGCTCGAGCAGTTTGGCGGAATGGGGCTAGGGGGACACCTGCTCACCTGTGCCCTCGAGGAAGCCTGGCGGCTGGGGGCCCAGCGGGTCTGGGTTCACACCTGCTCGCTCGACAGTCCAGCCGCCCTAGCCAACTACCAGGCCAGGGGCATGCGGCTGTACAAAACCGAGACCCGGCTGGTTGAAATCCCCGACCGGACACCTGGCCCCTGGCCAGGGGCCTATGGCTAAACCGCCTCGCCAAACCACACGCTGGCCTGACGCCGGGCACGCTCTTTGATGGCGGGCGTAATGTGAGCGGCTACCGTCCCTGCTGCCAACAACAAAACGCTCAGGTCATCGGTAAAACCGATTAACGGGGCCAGATCGGCCACCGCGTCGAGGGGCACTAGAAAATAGACCAGCGCGCCCAGAATGGTGCGTTTGGCCCAGGTAGGTGTGCTGGGTTCTTGCAGGGTGTAATAAAGCCAGAGGGCCTTTTCCACCACCTTGCGGCCTGCCCGGCGGGCAAACCTTTGCAGCTTTTGCCAGAAGGCGGCCTCACTGTAGCGTTCAGTGGGCTGGATGGGTGTAACCTCGAGCCTTTGTAACTCTTCCATAACCGACCCTTCAGCTAGATGGTAGCAGTTCCTCCACCAGACAGATGAGCCAGGTGTGCAAATGTAACCCAGGCTGCAAGATTTACCGCTGGGTTTTCCTTATGCTAACCTCACTTTGCAAGCAGCGTTCATCCACATCGGGCTGCTGGATCGGCTTCTTTACCTCGGGGTTTTGCCAGGCCATCTAGCCCACGCTGTGGATAAAAAGGCTGCAAAGGAGGAAATCTCATGCGATTCAGATTCTGGCTCACCTTGGGGCTAACCCTCTTGCTCTCCTGGGCTTTGGCCCAGTCACGTACCCTGATCATCGCCCAGGGCACCGACCCCACCTCCCTCGACGCACCTCTGGCCACCGACTCCCCTTCGGCCACGGTTGCCAGCCACGTGGTAGAAACCCTGTTCTACTACACCCCCGACGGCAAAATCGTGCCGCAGTTGGTTGAGCGCTTCAGCTTCAGCCCTGACCGGAAGGTGCTCACCCTCAACCTGCGCAAAGGCATCAAGTTTCACGACGGAACCGAGCTCAACGCCGAGGCCGTGAAGTTCAACCTCGAGCGCCTGATCTCCCCCGAGCTGGCCTCCTCCTTTGCCTTCTTGCTGCGGGGGCGGGTCAGCGCCTTCGAAGTGGTGGACGCCCATACCCTGCGTCTGCGCATGCCGGAGCCCTTTGCCCCGGTGCTGGCCCACCTCACCCACAGCTCCACCGCCATCCAGAGCCCCGCGGCCATCCGCCGCTTAGGGGCAGGCTACCGCGACAACCCCGTGGGCACCGGCCCCTACAAGTTCGACCGCTGGCAGAAAGGCCAGTTTGTAGAGCTGGTGCGCAACGACGAGTACTGGGGTAAGAAGCCCGCCATCGAACGCCTGCGCTTCCTGGCCGTACCCGAGGCCACCACCCGGATGGCCCTGGTCGAGACCGGGCAGGCCCACGTGGCCGTGCGGGTTCCACCCCAGGATGTACAGCGCCTCAGCGCCCGTCCCGAGATTGATGTGGTAACCACCCCCAGTGTGCGCACCATCTTCTTCTACTTCAACCAAAGCAAAAAGCCCTTCGACGATGTGCGGGTGCGTAAAGCCATCAACCACGCCATCAACAAGGAAGAGATTGTGAAGTTTGTGCTGGGCGGTTTTGGCCGGGCCTCCGATGCCCCCATCAGCCCCGGCATCTTTGGCTACACCAAGGTAGGAACCTACGACTACAACCCCGACCTGGCCCGCCAGCTCCTGGCCCAGGCCGGTTACAACGCCCAGAACCCCCTGCGCTTTACCCTGCACAGCCCCAACGGGCGCTACCTGCAGGACATCCGGGTAGCCGAAGCGGTGCAGAGCCAGCTGCGGGCGGTGGGGGTACAGGCCCAGATCCAGACCCTCGAGTGGGGTGCTTACCTGGCAGCTACCAACCAGCCGCGTGAACGCAACGAGATCCAGGTGGCCATGCTGGGCTGGGGTACCGTCACGGGCGACGCCGACTACGGTCTGTTTGGGCTGTTCCACAGCTCGCAGCACGCCCCCAACGGCTTCAACCGGGGCTTCTACGCCAACCCCCGCTTAGACCGCATCCTCGAGCAGGCCCGCATCGCCACCAACCCCAAGGCCCGCCAGCAGCTCTACGCCAGCGCCATGCAGATTATCTACAACGACGTACCCTGGGTCTTCCTGCACTCCGAGCAGCAGGTTACAGCCATCCGCCGCGAGGTTCAGGGCTTTGTGGTACACCCCACCGAGCGCCTGATCGCCACCGAGGCTACCTTCCGCACCTCAGCCGAGCGCTAAAAAATGCCCTCCCACCCCGCCACCTGTGTGGCGGGGTTTTTCTTGCAAGGACAGCAGAACTTGGGTAGGATGTGCTGCAAAGCTTAGCGACCCTGGCTGAAAAAATTCTGGATAAGCCTGACCCATGACCACCTATATCGCCCGCCGCTTGCTCACGGTCATCCCCACCTTGCTGGGGGTCTTGCTGGCCGTATTCCTGATGGTACGGCTGGCCCCCGGCGACCCCGCCCAGCTACTGGCCGGGGAGTTCGCCACCCCCGAAACCCTGGCCGATATCCGCCAGCGTTTTGGTCTGGATCAGCCCTGGCATGTGCAGCTGGGCCTCTACGCGGCCAACGTGGTGCGGGGCGACCTGGGGCAGTCGGTACGCACCCGCAAGCCCGTCACCTACGAGCTGCGCCAGTACTTCCCCAACACCCTGCGGCTCACCCTGGGCGCCATGCTGGTCGCGCTTTTAATCGGAATTCCGGCGGGCATTATCGCCGCCACCCGGCCCGGTACCATCTTCGATCTGCTGGCCATGCTGGGGGCCTTGATTGGGGTCTCGATGCCGGTCTTCTGGTTTGGCCTGATGGCCATTCTCATTTTCTCGGTGCAGCTTGGGTGGTTTCCGGTAGCCGGCACGGGCACGCTCTGGCATCTGGTCTTGCCGGCCATTACCTTAGGCACCGGTACCGCTGCCATCCTGGCCCGTATGACCCGCAGCGCCATGCTGGAAGTGCTCTCGCAAGACTATATCCGCACCGCCCGGGCCAAAGGGCTAGCCGGAAGGGTAGTGGTCTTCAAGCACGCCCTGCGAAACGCCTTAATTCCTGTCGTAACCATCACCGGCCTGCAGTTTGGCGGGCTGCTAGAAGGAGCGGTCATCACCGAGACGGTGTTTGCCTGGCCTGGCATCGGGCAGTTGTTGGTGGGTTCGATTCTGGCTCGAGACTACCCGGTGGTGCAGGGCGCGGTGCTCCTGATCGCAGTGGTTTTTATCCTGATCAATCTCATCGTCGACCTGCTGTACGGCGCTATCGATCCGCGCATTCGCTACGACTAAAGCCTGCAAGGTACACCTATGGCAGAATCTGCAAATCCTGTTCAAGCCTTATCTTCAAAGCGGGAGTCGCCCCGCTGGCGGCGGCGGCTGCTGAGAAGCCCGCTGGCCATTGCGGGTTTTGTATTTATCGGCATCTTTGTCCTGGTGGCGGCTTTCGCCCCTTTCATCTCGCCCTACAGCCCAGTCGAACAAAACCTGCGCGGCACCTATGTACCCCCCATGCGCGTTGAGTTTCGCGGCCCAGAAGGGCAGCCGGGCCTTTGGGTGCGCGAGGTGAGCCGCACACCACTGGGGGCGCTCGAGGTAGGCCAGGAGCTCTACCCCATCCGGTTCTTGGTGCGGGGTGAGCCCTGGGTGTGGTGGGGTGGTCTTTTGCGCAGCGACCTGCACCTTTTTGGCGTGGACGGCCCCATCAAGTTTTACCTGCTGGGCTCCGACGAACAGGGGCGCGATATTCTGAGCCGCCTGGCCCACGGCGCCTGGATTTCGCTTTCCATAGGCCTGATTGCCGTGTCCATAGGCCTTTTCATCGGCGTACCGGTGGGTCTGGTCTCGGGCTACTTCGGCGGTACTTTCGACCTGATCACCCAGCGCATCGTGGAAGTGATGCTTTCCTTTCCTGGCATTCTGCTGGCCATTGTGCTGGTTGCTACCCTGGGCACCGGCCTGACCAACGTAATGATTGCCGTAGGCATCGCGGCCATTCCAGTCTACGCCCGATTGGTAAGGGGTTCGGTGCTCGCGCTGCGCGACCGCGAGTTTGTGGAGGCCAGCCGGGCCCTGGGCAATCGCAACCGGCGCATCCTGCTGTGGCACATCCTGCCGAACTCACTCTCGCCCATCATTGTGCAGTCCAGCTTGCAGATGGCCGTAGCAATTTTGTTTGCCGCCGGACTGGGTTTCCTGGGTCTGGGTGCCAGGCCTCCCGAACCGGAGTGGGGGCTAATGCTGGCACGGGGGCGCGAATACCTGGCCACTGCCCCACACGTGGCCACCTTTCCAGGGCTGGCCATCATGTTTGTGGCCCTGGGCTTCAACCTGCTGGGAGATGCCCTGCGCGACGCGCTCGACCCCAGAACAGCAGGATGAACCCGCCCGGTCATATGAACCCCACCTGAAGCTTTGTAGTTGCGGCAGGGTAGATTGGCAAAACCCGCGGAATGAGTCTATGCGTACCTGGCGCAATTCCTAAAGCGATCTTTCGGAACAGCATCTTGCATTTCAACTATGGAGACACTGTGTTGGGTAGCAGGTCAAAAGTCATGGTCGGATTTAGAGCGCTCTAAAAGGCCCTTCACGCTTTTTATCCGCCTCTCACACAGTACCAAGTCATCCCCTCCTCCTTTGAGCAAAGTTTTACCGACCAACAGGCTGCTTTAAAAAAGCCCTAAGATGGGAGGTATGAAACCATGGTTGGGTCTTGCGATGGTAGCCCTGGTAGGTTGCGTACCCCTGCCGGAACAACAACCGTATCAGGTCAGTGAAATTCAGCTGCTGTTTGCCGAGAACACCGAGCGCTGGACGTATTTTTATGGTGAACCCCAGGTGGTTCAGCTAGGGGCGCAGCGCCTCTCGCTCACCCAGGGCAGCAGCGCCAGCCCGCTGGCCCTGCCGGAGGCTTTGCTGGTGAATGGCGAGGCCCTCTACCGTGAGATTGGGCCTGCACAGCCCCGCGTGGCCCAGACCAGCCGCTCCTTCTTCGGTTTTCAGTATGTGGTGCGTGCCAGCCGCGATGTGCAAAGCGCCTGGCTCTTCGATGGAAGCTGGTCGCGGTTGGGAGGTGTTTTTTCGGGCAATACCGCCCAGGTTGTCGAGGACCGCCCTGGCTCCCCCCGCCTGGAGGGGCTTTCGGAGGCCGAGAACGCGGTGGTGCTACGGGAAATCCTGGCCCGCCGTGGGGGACGCCCGGTGGTGATCTATGAGATTCAGCCACCCCTGGAACCCAACCGCTATGTGCCCGCCCCCCGCCAGAGTCGTTTAGCTGCCCTGGCCGTACAGTATGGCCTCGAGACGGAGCTCATCTTTATGACCCCCAGCCCAAACCCCACCCCCCGCGTTTTACTTCAGGGCAGCCAGGCTGCCTATACCGCGCCAGGCCCGGCGGCCTACCTTGCCAGCAACGCCAGCCAGCTCCTCAACATCTGGCGGCTGGCCACCGGCAATCAGGTGCCCCCACCCGCTACCCCAGCGGTAGATTTCACCCGCAGCCGGGTGGTGGCTTTCTTCTGGGGGCAAAAGCCCACCGGCGGCTACAACGTGCAGTACGTCAGCAGCCAGCTTTCGGGCAGCACCTTCCGGGTCACCCTGCGCCTGTTAAGCCCGCCACCCGGTGCCATCGTGACCCAGGCCCTCACCAGTCCCTTCGTGATGCTCGAGGTGCCTGGAAGGTTCTCTCGAGTGGAGTTTGTGGACACCAGCGGGCGTCTTCTGGCAAGCGCCAGCGAGTGACTTGAATCCCAGAAAATTATGTGCGCGCTCCCTCACCTTTCGGCTCCCTGCGCCCGCGGAACACCATCCGAAAAGGAATCTCGCGCAAACCCAGGTCTTCGCCGATGCGGTTGCGCAAAAAACCCTCGAAGGCCCGCGTTACGAACTCGGGGTGGTTGCAAAAAAAGACAAAGGTGGGGGGAGCTACCTCGGGCTGGGTGAGGAAAAAGAGCTTGAGGGGCTTGCCCTTGAAGTTGGGGAGCATGGTCTGGGTGCTCCAGAGCGAAAGCCAGCGGTTGAGCTCGGCGGTCTCGAAACGCACTCGAGCCAGCTCAAAAAGCCGCGCAGCCTCGGAAAGCAGCTTGTGCAGGTTCTGCTTGGTAACCGACGAAACGTAGAGGATCGGCAGGTGCTGGATGTGGGAAAGTTTGAGGGCCAGGTCGGCCCGCACCCGCTTGGCTTCCTCTTTGCTCTCGATCAGATCCCACTTGGTAATGGTCACGATCACCGGCTTACCGGCCTCGAGGGCCTCGTTGGCTAGTTTTAGCTCGTGGTCGCCCACTTCCTTGGGGTCTATGACCAGCAAGACCACATCGGCATCCAGAATGGCCTGGTGGGCCCGCCCAATGGCCTGTTCCTCGACCCCGGTCTCGGGCCGCTTGCGAATGCCGGCGGTGTCTACCAGCAAGAACCGGCTGCCCCCGTAGTCGAACTCCACATCGATAGAGTCGCGGGTGGTGCCGGGGATCTCCGACACAATCACCCGCTCCTCGCCCAGAATGGCGTTAAGCAGGCTGGATTTACCCGCGTTGGGGCGGCCCACAATGGCCAGGCGGATGGGCACCACTTCGGGCTCGCTCTCGCTCTGGCGAACCGGAAGCATGGCCCAGATGCGCTCCAGTAAATCGTCGAAGCCACGCCCGTGGGCCGCACTGGTGGGAGTGGGCTCGCCAAAGCCCAGGGCATACAAATTGCCCAGGTAGGCCTCGTGCTTGGGGTCGTCTACTTTGGTGGCCACCAGCAGCACCGGCTTGCCCTGGCGGCGCAGAAAGTCGGCGACCTCGAGGTCGGCCGTCACAATGTCGCTGCGGCCATCCACCGCAAAGAGCACCAGGTCGGCGTCTTGAATGGCGCGCTCGACTTTTTGCTTGATTTTCTTCTCCCACACGTCGCCCGACCACAGGCCCCCAGTATCGATCAGCTTGAAGCGGCCCTGCTCGCTTTCCACCACGCCCTCTTTGAGATCGCGGGTGACCCCGGGCACATCGGCCACCACTGCAAACTGGCTCCCGGCTTTGGCGGCTTTTTCCGGGGCCGCACGCAGCCCCATCAACTTGTTGAAGAGGCTCGACTTGCCCACGTTGGGGCGGCCCACAATAACCACTCTATACATAACTCCACTCGCCTTCGGTTTCTGGCTGGCCCACGTTACGTGAGCCCACAAACAGCATCCTTGATGTTACCATGCGCTCTTAGTATGAAGCCTAAAGTTTGCTTGGTGGTAGGCATGGGGCGGGGCATTGGGCTCAGCGTGGCCCGGCGCTTCGGGCGGGAGGGGTATCGGCTGGGCCTGGTGGCCCGCAACGAAGCCAGTCTGGAAAACTACGCGGGGGCCCTCGAGCTCGACGGCTATACTGTTGGGCGCTTTCCCGCCGATGTATCGCGCACCTCCCAGCTCATCTCCGCCGTCCGCGAGGCCGAAAAGCAGCTTGGCCCCATCGAGGTTCTGGTGTACAACGCCTACGCCTCCCAGGAAAGCCGGGCCTCGGAATTGAGCCTGGAGGCCCTCGAGGAGACCCTAAAGGTCAACCTCTACGGCGCCCTGGTCGCGGCTCAACTGGTCATTCCGGGTATGCTGTCGCGCCGGAAGGGTACCCTTCTGTTTACCGGAGGCGGCCTGGCCCTTAACCCCCAGCCCGACCGGGCCGCACTCTCGATCGGCAAGGCCGCGCTGCGGGCCCTGGTGGGCTCCCTCAGCAAGGAGCTGTATCACGAAGGCATCCATGTCGCTACCGTGACCATCGCCGGCCAGATCCGGCGCAACACCCCCTTCGACCCCGACCTGATCGCCGAAAAATTCTGGGAGCTGCACGCCCAGCCTCCGGGCCAGTGGAAGACCGAAATCGTCTACCAGGGTTGAGGAGCCGCTCTATACTTTCTCCTGTGAGTGCTACGCCCAACGCCCTGGCCCGCCTGGTGGAGTCGGCCTCCTTCAACCGCTTCGTAACCGCCATCATCCTGCTGGCCGCCCTGCTGGTGGGCCTCGAGACCTACCCACCCCTCATGGAGCGCTACGGCCCCACGCTTGAGGGGCTCAACGACCTGGTGCTGGCTATTTTTGCTATAGAGGTTTTGCTGCGCATGGCGGCCCTCTGGCCCCGCCCGTTGCGCTACTTCCAGAGCGGCTGGAACGTTTTCGATTTCGCCATCGTGGCTGTTAGCCTGCTGCCAGGGCTGGGCAGCTACGCGGTGGTGGCCCGCCTGCTGCGGCTGCTGCGGGCGCTGCGGCTCATCCGTACCCTGCCCGATCTCCAGATTATTCTGGGCGCTTTGCTGCGCAGCATTCCTTCCATTGGCTACGTGCTGCTGCTGATGATGCTGCTGCTCTACGTCTACGCGGTGGCCGGGGTGTTTTTGTTCGGCCCCAACGACCCCTTCCACTTTGGCAACCTGCACACCGCCCTGCTCACCCTCTTCAGCATCCTTACCCTGGAAGGCTGGGTGGACGTGCTCCGCATTCAGTATTTTGGCTGTGAGCGCTTCGAGCTGCCCGACCCCAGCCTGTGCACCCAGCCGGTGGCCCAGCCCCTGGTCTCGACCCTCTACATGGTCTCGTTTGTGCTGCTGGGCACGCTGGTGTTTTTGAACCTGCTGGTGGGCATCATCGTCAACAGCATGGACGAGATGCGCAAAAGCCTGCAGGAGCACAGAGTACCCCCTAGCGGCCTCGAGGGCCAACTGGAAGAAGTGCAGGCCAGGCTACGGGAAGCCCAGGCTCTGCTCAGCAGCCTGCAAGGGCAACAAAAATAAGCGGCTTACCTTGTGGTATCCCTTATGCTATACCAGATACTATGGGTCATCCCTATGCCATCCAGCCCAAAACGCCCTGGCAGCGCTTTGGGGTGTGGGCTTTAAAGATGCTGGGCTGGACCGCGGTCATGGCCCCACCCCCAGGTAAAAAGTTTGTGCTGGTGGGCTACCCCCACACCTCCAACTGGGACTTTTTGTACGCCCTCTTGTGGGGCATGGCCTCGGGCACGCGCTTTAGGTGGGTGGGTAAGAGAGAGCTGTTTCCCCCGGTGCTGGGGGTGGTGATGAGGTGGCTGGGCGGCATCCCGGTAGACCGCTCCAAGTCTGGCGGCGATTTTGTCCGTCAGGTGGCCCGCATCTTCGAGCAGCACGACAACCTGTGGGTGGTGGTGGCCGCCGAGGGCACCCGCAGCCGCGCCCCCTACTGGCGGAGCGGGTTTTACTACATGGCCCTCGAGGCCAAGGTGCCAATTGCGCTGGCCTATATCGACTACAGCCGCAAGGAAGTGGGCGTCGGGGGCTACTTCACCCCCAGCGGCAACCTCGAGGCCGACTTCGAGCAAATCCGGGCCTTCTACGCCGACAAGGTAGGCCGCAACCCCAGCAAGCAAAGCCCCATCCAGCTCAAGCCAAAGGATAGTGCCTAGAGGCCACCCAAAGCCTTCCATACTGAAAAAGTTAATATTCCCAGATCCCCAGCCGAATCTGTGCGGTAGGGTGCAAGGCGCTGTTGTAGCAAACCTTGAAGGGATTGGGGCCTTTTATGAAAGCCATCACCTATCAGGCGGGCGGTATCCGCGTTATTCTGGTAGTTAGTGACCGTTTATGCTAGAGAAACTTGAATCCCTTGAATCCGAGTACCAGGCGCTCGAGCGCCAACTGGCCGACCCGGCGGTGCTCACTAACCAGACCGAGTATCAACGCATTAGCAAGCGCTACGCTGAGATGGGCCACCTGGTCAAGGTTATTCGCAACTACAAGGAAGCCCTGGCCCACCTCGAGGGGGCCCGCGAATTGCAGTTCGACCCCGAGCTAGGGGAAATGGCCCAGGCCGACATCGAGGCCCTACAGCCCCGCATCCAGGCCCTCGAGGCCGAGCTCGAGCTCTTGCTGCTGCCCAAAGACCCCCTCGACGAGAAAAACGCCATCGTGGAGATCCGGGCCGGCACCGGGGGCGAGGAGGCCGCGCTTTTTGCCGCCGAGCTGCGGGACATGATCATGGAGTATGCCCGGCGGGGCGGCTACAAGGTAGAGCTCCTGGACACCTCGCTCACCGACCTGGGAGGGGTATCCAAGGTCTCCTTCGAGGTGACGGGGCCCGGGGCTTACGGCTACCTGAAGTACGAGGCGGGGGTACACCGCGTGCAGCGGGTTCCGGCCACCGAGACCCAGGGGCGCATCCACACCTCCACCGCCACCGTGGCGGTGATGCCCGAGGCCGAGGAAGTAGACGTACAGCTCGACCCCGCCGACCTCGAGATCACCGTCTCGCGGGCCTCGGGGCCGGGGGGCCAGGGGGTCAACACCACCGACTCGGCGGTGCAGGTTTTGCACAAGCCCACTGGCATGATTGTCTCCTGTATGGAGTCGCGCAGCCAGATTAAAAACAAGGAGAAAGCCCTCGCCATCCTGCGCTCGCGCCTCCTGGAGATCAAGCGGGCCGAAGAGGCCGCCCGCCGCCGCGAAGACCGCCTGGCCCAGATTGGCGCAGGTGAGCGCTCGGAGAAAATCCGCACCTACAACTTCCCCCAGTCGCGCGTGACCGACCACCGCATCGGCTTCACCACCCACGACCTGGAAGGGGTGCTCTCGGGCGACCTCTCCAAGCTACACGAGGCCCTGCGCAAAGCCGACCAGGAACGCCAGCTCGAGGCCCTGTCCAGCAAGACCGCCTAGGCGAAAGGTGGTCTTTATGCATGGGTTGCGACGTGACCTATTGGTGGCGGCAGCCATCCTGATGGACAAGCAGGGGCGGGTCTTGCTGGTCGCCAACGACTGGAGC
Organism: Meiothermus cerbereus DSM 11376; assembly: GCF_000620065.1. Classification (NCBI taxonomy): domain Bacteria; kingdom Thermotogati; phylum Deinococcota; class Deinococci; order Thermales; family Thermaceae; genus Meiothermus; species Meiothermus cerbereus. Next base: position 28,864 of record NZ_JHVI01000028.1, read on the forward strand.
CGCCGCGGCAGGGTACGCTATACCCTGCCTGGAGGAATGGTCGAAGCGGGCGAAACCGTGCTGGCTGCCATTGCACGGGAAGTACTCGAGGAAACCGGCCTGCGGGTTAAGGCTATCCAGCACCTGGCCTATGTGGTACAGGTGGAGGACGCCCGCAAAAGCGAGCGCACCGTCGCCATAGCCTTTCGCGCCGATTACGAGGGCCTGCTCAACCCCAAAGACCCCGATGGGCACATCGTGGAGGCCCGCTTCTTCACTGCCGAAGAGGTCGCCATCAAGCTAGACGAGCACCGGCCTTTGCTGGAGCCCCTGATGGACTACCTGAAGGGAGAACGGGGCCGTTTTTATGCCTACTCAAGCTGGGGCGGCGAGGGCACCAGAGTTTGAATGCCCCACCGCACGCTTCACAGACGTTGCCTCCCATCCGGGAGGCCACCGTGCTGTGCAGGACAAAGCAGTCATGTTTTGGGCAGCTCAATGAGCGCGCTAGCGCCGAATGGCAAAACCCTGTTGCTCGAGCGCGGCGATGATGTTCTGCATAAACGAGTCGGTCTCGTGGTCGGTCAGGGTGCGCTGGGGGTGGCGGAAAGTCAGGTGGAAGGCCAGGCTTTTTTGTCCCTCCTCCAGCGGCTTGCCCCGGTACACATCAAAAATCTCGAGCTTTTCCAGATATTCGCCTGCCCTGGCGCGAATCAGGCGCTCGACCTCGGCATAGGGGGTAGGCTCCGGCACCACCACCGCCAGGTCACGCATGGAGGCAGGATATTTGGCGATATCGACAAAGCCTCCCGGCCCCTTGCTGAGGGGCAGGGTAAGCTCGAATAGGTATACCTGGGGCAGCTCCAGGGCTGCAGCAATGGCGGGGTGCAGGGCACCGATATGCCCTACCTTTTGCTCGTTCCAGAAAACTGCTCCACTGATACCTGGGTGTAGGTGTGGTACAGCCTCTTTCTCGACCCGCACGCTGCTGCCCAGGTTACGTGCAGCCACCTCGAGCAAACCCTTCAGGGCAAAAAAACTGCCCCCCAGGCCCTTTTGCCATAGCCCCGGAATGGGGTCGCCAGAGAGCATAGCCGCAAGGTGCAGATTTTCGCATTGTTCAAAGACCTTGCCCACCTCGAATAGAAGAAAAGGCCCGTCCTCTCCCTGGGCTAGAGCAGTTTGCAGATTTTTGAGCAGGCCAGGGTAGAGGGCGGTGCGTAAAGCGGTGCGGTCGGCGGTCTGGGGGTTTTGCATGAACACCGTTGGCGCCGAGGCCCGCATCAGGGCGCATTCCTCGGGCGACGACCAGGAGTAGTTCAGCACTTCCTGGAAGCCCAGCCCGGCCATCACCTGCTTGAGCCGTTCGATGGCTTCGTAAGGCGCGTCCACGCCCAGGTTGTCGGGGTGGGGGAAGAAGCTGGGCAGGGTGGTGGGAATCTGTTCGTAGCCCACAATGCGGGCCACTTCCTCCACCAGGTCTTCCTCGATGGAGAGGTCTACCCGGTAGCTGGGCGGGGTTACCGCCCACACCCCGGCCTGGTCGGTGGGTTCAACCCTACAGCCCAGGCGACGGAGCACCTCAGCCTGGGTGGCTTCGGGGTACTCGAGCCCCACCAGCCTCGAGGTATAGGCGGGCCGGAAGGCGATGGGCGGGTGGGGCTGGGTGTAGTTAAGGTCGAGGCGCTCCTGGGCCACCTGCACCTCCGGGCCACCCCAGGCTTGCAGCAGCTCCAGAAAGCGGTCGGCGGCCAGGAGCTGCCCGTCTTTATCCACACCCCGCTCGAAGCGGTAAGAGGCCTCGGTCTTGAGGCCCTGGCGTCTGGCGGTACGGCGCACCCGCACGGGGTCGAAGTGGGCCACCTCCAGGGCTACCGCGGTGGTGGTATCGCGGATTTCGTCCTCGAGGCCCCCCATCACCCCCGCCAGACCAGCCGGACGGGTCTGCTGGCCGTCCTTAACCGCAATCAGCAGGTCACGTTCATCCAGGGTGCGTTCCTGTCCGTCCAGGGTAACCAGCTTTTCCCCGGCCCTGGCCCGGCGCACCACCAGGCCTTCCTTGATGAAGGCCGCATCGTAGGCGTGCATGGGGTTGCCAAGCTCGAGCATGGCGTAGTTGGTGGCATCCACCACGTTGGAGATGGGCCGCATCCCGGCCGCGTACAGGCGGCGCTGTATTAAAAGCGGGCTGGGCCCTACCCGTACCCCTCTTGCATACGACAGGGTGAAGCGGTCGCAACCTTCGGGGTCTTCGATCCAGACCCCAAAAGGCAGGGACAGGGGTGTGCGCTGGGGCTTGGGGCTGGGCTGCACCAGGGTCAGGCCCAGGGCGGCCAGGTCGCGCGCCACTCCGTACACCGAGAGCCAGTCGGGGCGGTTGGGGGTAATCTCGACCTCGATGACCTCCTCGGGGCCCCAGACCTCGGCCAGGGGGGTGCCGGGCGGCAGGGCCTCGGGGGCAAACTCGAGCAGGCCCCCCGCGTAATCGCCCACCCCCAGCTCTTTGGCCGAGAGGGCCATGCCATAGGACTCGAGGCCAGCAATTTTCCGAATGCTCAGCTCGCTTCCATCGGGCAGCACTGCTCCCGGCAGGGCCAGCGCCACCCCCATGCCCGTTTTGGCATTGGGCGCGCCAGAGACAATCTGCACCTCCCGCCCGATATCCACAACGAGCCTGCGCACCGCCTTACCCTCCAGGTTTTCTACCTGCAACACCCGGCCAAACACCACCTGACCAGGGGGCGGGGCTAGACGGCTGATGGACTCGGTCTCGAGGCCCAGCCCAGCCAGAAGCTCTTCCAAACGCGCACTGCTGGGCGCATCGGGCAGGAATTCTTTGAGCCAGCTATAAACAATTTTCATTTGGCAACCCCACTCCTGTTCAACTTGACTGGCTAACCTCTAAACTGCCGCAAAAAGCTCAGGCGGTTCTGGTAGAAGTAGCGAATATCGGGTATGCCGTAGCGCAGCAAAGCCAGCCGCTCGACCCCCATGCCGAAAGCCCAGCCGGTCATGCCCTCGTAGACCCGCGGCAAGCCATGTTTTTCGCGGTAGTCGTCTACTGCCTTGAACAGGTAGGGGTGTACCATGCCGGCGCCGCCCAGCTCGAGCCACTTCTCTCGCTCGGGCCACCACATAGCAAACTGCACCCCCGGCTCCACAAAGGGAAAGAAGGTCGGCTGAAAACGGGCCCTGCCCTCCTTGCCAAAAAGCCCCCGGGCCAGCTCGCTGATTGCGCCTTTGAGGTCGGCCATGGTGATGTTGGGCCCCACCACCAGGCCCTCGAGCTGATGAAACATGGCTTCGTGCGAGGCGTCGGTCTGCTCGTAGCGGAACACCCGTCCCGGAACCACAATTTTGAAGGGCGGGGTGTGCTGAATCATGTAGCGAATCTGCATCCCCGAGGTATGGGTTCGCAGCACCGCCCCACCCAAAGCGGTAACGTCCTCGCCAAAAGGCCCCTGGATGGCAAAACCGTGCTCTAGCTGCCCTTTTTCACTGGACTCAGGCGCACCGCCAAACTCCACCCAGAAGGTATCCTGCATATCCCGCGCGGGGTGCCACTCGGGCATGTTAAGCGCATCAAAGTTGAAGAACTCGCTCTCCACCTCGGGGCCTTCCACCACGCTGAAACCCAGCTTGCGAAAGATGTTCACCAGCTCGAGCAAAATCAGGCTGGTGATGTGCAGTCCACCCGAGGGAAAGGCATAGCCGGGGAGCGAAACATCCAAGGCTTCTTGCTCGAGCTTAGCCTGAAGCTCGAGTTCCTTAAGCTCTGCTTCACGTGCCTCCAGGGCCTCCTCGAGGGCCCGTTTCCACTCGTTCAATACCCGGCCTTTTTCCTTGCGCTGTTCGGGCGAAAGCTGGCCCAGGGTTTTCATCTCCTGGGTCAGCAGGCCGTTTTTCCCCAGGTAGTGTACCTTCAAGCCCTGCAGGCGCTCCAAAGTGGGCGCCCCGCTGATTTCTTCCAGTGCTGCCGCAATATCCATTGAACCTCCCAAAACCCTGTCCAGTCTAACTAAAAGCGGTGGGCGGCACTAAGGCCGCCCACGAGAGAGTGTCATCTCCCGCGGGCCTAGCTAAAAAACCACCCCCCAGCCATACTTGCGGGTTAGCCTACCACCAGGGTCAAACCTGGGTCAATCGCCACCCACCCCATAGAAGAACCTGCTAAAGGGCCTTTGCAAAACAGGTCATAAGGAATGTCTTTGATTTGATCTGGGGCCCCGCCTGAAGCGCGAGTAGCAACAGCCTGAAAAACGATGGTGCCTCAACAATCCCTAACGGAACGGTTCAGGCGGGGTTCATGTTACGCTGCTTTTACCAGCCTTGGTCAAAATAGCGCAGGAGCAGCTTGCCGGGCGGGTATACTTCGGCTTGATGCTTAGCTGGCTCGATTTAATGGCCCTCTTGGTTCTCTCGGCAGCCCTGGGAGTAGGCATTCGCCAAGGGGTTCCTTTCGCGCTGGCAGTGGTGCCAGCGCTGGTACTGTACGTGTTGTTGGCGTCTTTGCTGGGAGCTTGGCTTCCCTTAGCAGCACTGCCCTTTCTCGCGCTGGCCTTGGGGCTGGGCATGGCCTACCTGAGCCATCTCGTTCCGATAACGCCACTTACCCCTACCCTCGAGGCCATCATTGGCGGTGTTGGGGGGTTTTTGTGGGGGCTGTTCCTGGCCTTTATCATCTGGGTTAGCTTCCCGAGCGAATTTGTGGCCTCTACCGGCGCTTTACGCTACCCCTCCGAGCGCATTCCCAGCGGGGTCAAAGACGGCATCGTCAGCAGCCCCTTCGCCCGCCCACTGTTCGACTGGGCCGCCGGAAATCCCGTGCTCAGGGCAGCCTTGCTCCCACACGTCAACCACCCCTAGAGCGCTCTTCACAAATATTGAAAAAGTGCGATGGACAGCTATTTCCGCCCAAAGTCTGCTGGGTTTTCTCCCCAGAGGTCGGTCTGCCACTTGAGAATGGGGTTGCGGTAGGTATTGGAACCTAGCCAGGCCTCGGCCCTGGCTATGCGCTCAAACAGCTCGGCATTTTGCGCTGTGGGTATAAGGTTGGTGCGGGCTTTTTTGGCCTTTACCCAGGCAATGGCGTTGACCGAATCGGAGTAAATAGGCCAGGTGTAGCCCTTTTCCTGGCACAGCATCAAGGCCTCGACAATGGCCAGAAACTCGCCCACGTTGTTGGTTCCCTGAGCAAAAGGCCCTCGACGAAAAATTTCCTTCCGTGTAGCAGTGTCCACACAGCGGTACTCCAGCCGCCCCGGATTGCCGCTGCAAGCTGCATCCACACAGTAACTGGGGATAATCGGCGGAGGGGCCTGCAAAAGCCGGGCCTGACTGGCTTTTTTGTTCAGATAGGCCTGGTATTCTCCTGCAAAGGCCCGTCGGGCTTTGTCCAGGTTTTCAAAAGCCTTGTACTGCGCACCCACAAAACCCTTGACCTGCGCTTCGGCTTCAGGCCAGGAAGTAAAAATACCAGTTTTTCGGCCCTTCCAGACCACATAATACTTGCTTTTGGGCTTAACCACTCGGGCCATAGCTCAAAAGTGTACCGCAAACGCTGCTTAAGTAAGCCCGGCCTGGTCAGCTCAGTTGGTCGCAGCCCGCTTTTTCAGGCGGTTGAGATACTGCTTGCGAAACTTGGCCACCTTGGGGCCCACCACAAACGCGCAGTAGGGTTGGTAGGGGTTGCGCCGGAAGTATTTCTGGTGGTAGTCCTCGGCGGGGTAGAACTTCTCGAAGGCCACCAGCTCGGTCACGATGGGGTTCTGCCAGAGCCCGGCCTGGTTCAGGTTTTGCATTACTTCCTGGGCCTGCGCTTTTTGCTCTGGGGAGTGGTAAAAAATGACCGAGCGGTACTGTGGCCCCACATCGTTGCCCTGCCGGTTGGGCGTGGTGGGGTCGTGAATGGCAAAGAAGATTTCCAGGACTTCTCGGTAAGAAATTACACCCGGGTCGAACGTCACCTGCACCACCTCAGCGTGGCCGGTCTGCTTGCTGCACACCTGCTCGTAGGTGGGGTTGGGCAGATGCCCCCCGGAGTAGCCCGAAACCACCTCCACCACGCCCTCTAGTTCGTCGTAGATGGCTTCCAAACACCAAAAACATCCACCGCCCAGGGTGGCGACCTCGAGGTTTTGACCCATGGCAGTCAATTATGACTGAACCTCAGCAGTGCGATGTAAGACAAATGACTGTCACAAAGACAGCACTTTGGCGAGTTCGTACTTTTTGCGGTTAATGTCCTTGCGTTTTTCGATGGCTTCTTTGAAGGGCGTAAGGCGAATTTCGTCGTTGACTTCGCCTATCGCAACCCCGCTGGCCCCGCTCAGCAGGGCCTCCACGCAAGCGGCCCCCAGGCGGCTTGCCAGCACCCGGTCTCTGGCAGTGGGGCTGCCTCCACGCTGGATGTGGCCCAGAACCGTAACCCGGCCCTCGAAACCGGAGTACTGTTGCACATCCTTGGCGAGCTGCTCGGCGCCGCCCTCGTAGCCTCCTTCGGCCACCACCACAATGGAAGAGCGCTTGCCCTTCTCCGCCGATTTGTTAATCACCTCAGCGCAGGCCTGGGCATCGGTGGGAATTTCGGGAATCACAACCACCTCGGCCCCCCCCGCAATACCGACCTCGAGCGCAATGAAGCCGGCGTGGCGGCCCATCACTTCGATAAAAAAGACCCTCGAGTGGCTCGCGGCAGTATCGCGGATACGGTCAATAGCGTCCAGGGCTGTATTGACGGCGGTGTCGAAGCCTATGGTGTAGTCGGTGCCGTAGAGGTCGTTGTCTATAGTGCCGGGCGCACCCACAATCGGGATGTGGTGCTCCGCAAGCAGCTTTGCTGCTCCGGTATAGGTTCCGTTGCCACCAATGGCTATTACCCCATCTATGCCTGCTTTTTTCAGGTTTTCGGCGGCCCTGGCTCGGCCTTCGGGGGTCATGAACTCTTTGCTTCGGGCCGTGAGCAAGATGGTACCGCCCCGCTGCAAAGTATTGGCCACATCACGCGGCCCCATCAGCACGAAATCGCCCTCAATCATGCCCTGGTAACCCCCCCGGATACCGATAACTTCCAGACCATTGGCCCAGCCCGAGCGCACTACCGCCCGGATGGCCGCGTTCATGCCGGGTGCGTCTCCCCCACTGGTAAAAACAGCTATTCGCTTCATCAAAGTATACTCCAAACTTAGACCTTGCCTTACAAAGACCCAGGGGCCTTCTGGCAAAAACTGCCTGTTAGTTTACCCAAGAAACTCTGTTATGTGGCATCCGAAGGTATCCAGCGCTGGCAGACCCACGCTCCAATCAGGCGGCCCTGGCCCCTTTGCGGGCACGTTATTCAACACCTCCAGACACGTCGAATGGGGCTCACGGTTTTGGCACATCTGGTTTGTGGGCCAGTTCGTAGGCCAGGTTGCGGGGAACCCCTGCTTCGATCAAAGCGCTTACCAGCTCCTTACCTTTGAGGCCCTGGGCTTTGAGCTGCTCGAGCAATTCCTGTGTCCCCTGCCCCCTGGCTGCTGGAGCCTGCTCTTTTGGCCCCAGCACCAGCACAAACTCGCCCCTGGGTTCTTTGAAGTATTCCAGCGCATCACCCAGTCTACCCCGCCAAATTTCTTCGTGCAGCTTGGAAAGCTCGCGGGCAATCGCCACCGGGTGCTCCGGGCCATAGAGTTGCAGAAGGTCTTGCAGGGTCTCGCGCAAACGATGCGGTGCCTCGTAGAGCACCACCGTGCGAGCCGCAACCTGCTCCAGGCGCTCCCGGCGCTCCGCGCGTTTCTGGGGCAGAAAGCCCTCGAAGGCAAAGCGTGCGGTAGGCAGACCAGAGGCCACCAAAGCCGGAATCAGCGCGGTGGGGCCGGGTAGCACCTCGAGCGCCCAGCCTTCCTTTATGGCCAGCGCCACCAGCTCGGCGCCGGGGTCGGAAATACCGGGGGTGCCGGCATCGGTCGCGTAGGCCACAAGTTCGTACCCTTCCAATAGACGCTTGGCGTTTGCCACGGTGTGCTGGTCGAGGCGCACCATGGGCTTGGAGATGCCAAAGTGCTTTAGCAGCAACCCGGTGCGCCGGGTGTCTTCGCAGGCCACCACCTCGGCCTCCTTAAGCACCCGCAGCGCCCGCAGGGTAATGTCCTCGAGGTTGCCGATGGGTGTGGGCACCAAAATCAAACGCATTAGTCCAGTCTACCTGCTCGTTTGGAAGCCCCAAAGAGAAGTTTGTTATACCAGATTCGGTTAGTTCGTCACCGAACGGTGACGAACTAACCCGACCGAAGGGATACGCTTTCTTCGCCGAGCGCAGCGAGGGGTGTGCTCTAGGATTCAAAAAGATAGCCTCTTAGCGCTTTTTGTTTGAAGATTATCTTTTTGAATCCGGTATTAGTCTCTGAGAAGCCGGTATCCCCCGCATCACCTGACCAACAAAAGCCGTAGTACCATACACTCAATGTTCGCCAAAACCATCCGCCTGCCGTTTCGGTTGTTGGGCATCCCGATCTCGCTTGACCTGAGCTTTCTGATTGTGCTGCCGCTTTTTGCTTTCCTAATCGGCAGCCAGCTTCCGCTCTATCTGCGGCTGCTACAGATCAGCGCACCGCCGGATTTGCTGCAAGGCCCTACCCCCTACCTGCTGGGCCTGCTGGCTGCTTTGGGGCTCTTCCTTAGCGTGCTGCTTCACGAACTCGGCCATGCCCTCACGGCCCGGGCTTATGGTGTGCAAACCCGCGAGATTACCCTGTGGCTTCTGGGTGGGGTGGCCCAGCTCGAGCAAATCCCCCGCTACCGGGGGGCCGAGGCCGTCATTGCCATTGCAGGCCCTATTGTGAGCGTGCTGCTGTCGGGGCTATTTGGTCTGTTGCGCGGGCTGGTGCCCCTAGGTGCTGCCGAGGGACAGTTTCTGCTGGGCTACCTGGCCTTCATTAACCTGAGCCTAGCTTTGTTTAACCTGCTCCCAGCCCTGCCCCTCGATGGCGGGCGCATCCTGCGTAGCCTGATGGCTTTGTACAAGCCCTACCTCGAGGCCACCCGCACCGCTGTAGCCATTAGCAAAGTGGTGGCCTTTGCACTGGGGCTGTTGGGTTTGCTGGTCGGCAACCTGCTCATGCTTCTGATCGCCTTCTTCGTCTTTATGGCCGCCAGCGCCGAGGCCGAGCAAGCTGTGCTCAGCCGTACCCTCGAGGGCCTGCTGGTGCGCGACCTGATGACCCGTGAGGTGAGTACCATACCGCCCAATTTGACCGTGGCTGAACTCCTGGAAAAAATGCTACAGGAGCGGCACGTGGGCTATCCGGTGGTAGAAGAAGGGCGGCTATTGGGCCTGATAAGCCTGGAAGACCTCAACGGCGCCTCACCCCAAACCCGGGTGCTCGAGCGGATGCGTCCGCCCTTGCAGCTCGACGAACATGCCGAGGCCCTGACCGCTTTACAGCGCATGGCCGAGCAGGGGTTCTCGAGGCTGCTCATCACAGATGCCAACGGCAAATTGATTGGCATCCTGAGCAAGACCGATCTGCTGCGAGCACTTCAACTTCGCGCTGCCCAGATGAGTCTCAGCAATCAATCCAACCCCAACACCTGGTAGGGCTTGACAGGTTAGAAGGTAGTCTGTACACTTCTCGTTGCGCTGCCGCGAGGTAGCCAAGCACCTTGACAAAGAAAGATCAGCAGCAAACACGAACCATACGTCGTTTTCTCGGACGTTTTAAACGAGAAAGACCTTAACTAGGTCAATCCTCTTGCTCGCAAGAGCATTTTTGGAGAGTTTGATCCTGGCTCAGGGTGAACGCTGGCGGTATGCCTAAGACATGCAAGTCGCACGGACTGTTTCGGCAGTTAGTGGCGGACGGGTGAGTAACACGTAGGTGACCTACCCCAAAGTCTGGGACAACTAGGAGAAATCTTAGCTAATCCTGGATGTGAACCTCAGCTGTGGCTGATGTTTAAAGCTTCGGCGCTTTGGGATGGGCCTGCGGCGCATCAGGTAGTTGGTGGGGTAACGGCCCACCAAGCCGACGACGCGTAGCTGGTCTGAGAGGACGACCAGCCACAGGGGTACTGAGACACGGACCCCACTCCTACGGGAGGCAGCAGTTAGGAATCTTCCGCAATGGGCGAAAGCCTGACGGAGCGATACCGCTTGAAGGACGAAGCCCTTCGGGGTGTAAACTTCTGAACTCGGGACGATAATGACGGTACCGAGGTAATAGCACCGGCTAACTCCGTGCCAGCAGCCGCGGTAATACGGAGGGTGCGAGCGTTACCCGGATTTACTGGGTGTAAAGGGCGTGTAGGCGGTCTCTCAAGTCCGATGCTAAAGACCGAAGCTCAACTTCGGGGGTGCGTTGGATACTGTGAGGCTAGACGGTCGGAGAGGGTAGCGGAATTTCCGGAGTAGCGGTGAAATGCGCAGATACCGGAAGGAACGCCAATAGCGAAAGCAGCTACCTGGACGATTTGTGACGCTGAGGCGCGAAAGCGTGGGGAGCAAACCGGATTAGATACCCGGGTAGTCCACGCCCTAAACGATGAGTGCTGGGTGTCCGACATCTGTTGGGTGCCGTAGCTAACGCGTTAAGCACTCCACCTGGGAAGTACGGTCGCAAGACTGAAACTCAAAGGAATTGACGGGGGCCCGCACAAGCGGTGGAGCATGTGGTTTAATTCGAAGCAACGCGCAGAACCTTACCAGGTCTTGACATCCACGGAACCCTGGTGAAAGCCGGGGGTGCCCGCAAGGGAGCCGTGAGACAGGTGCTGCATGGTCGTCGTCAGCTCGTGTCGTGAGATGTTGGGTTAAGTCCCGCAACGAGCGCAACCCTTGTTGCTAGTTGCCATCAGTTCGGCTGGGCACTCTAGCGAGACTGCCTACGAAAGTAGGAGGAAGGCGGGGATGACGTCTGATCCGCATGGCCCTTACGACCTGGGCGACACACGTGCTACAATGCCTGCCACAAAGCGCTGCGACCCGGCAACGGGAAGCCAATCGCATAAAAGCAGGCTCAGTTCGGATTGGGGTCTGCAACTCGACCCCATGAAGCTGGAATCGCTAGTAATCGCGGATCAGCCATGCCGCGGTGAATACGTTCCCGGGCCTTGTACACACCGCCCGTCAAGCCATGGGAGTGGGTTTTGCCTGAAGTCGCCGGGAGCCGCAGGCAGGCGCCTAGGGTAAGGCTCATGACTGGGGCTAAGTCGTAACAAGGTAGCTGTACCGGAAGGTGCGGCTGGATCACCTCCTTTCTAAGGAG
>NZ_JHVI01000029.1 GCF_000620065.1 Meiothermus cerbereus DSM 11376
CATCGGCGTATAGGTGTTGGTTAACTCAAAACTTGCACCTCTTGCATAGCCTGCATAAACCTGCTTTTCCTCTCACTTCATCCGGCGGTGGGTGCCAGAGGCCTAGGGCATGAAGTTCCCCCAGTGCCGCCTGAGCTACAAGTCCGGGCAAGAGAAGGCGCAGGGACTCCCTGGCCGCCTCCCGCCAGGTCAGCCCCTCTCCCTCCTGCTCCATCCGCACCCAGTGCGCCAGCAGGTAGGCGAGAAAGCAAAGCACCAGGAAACGATGCACCCCTAAGGGGGTTCTCTGGCCGAATTGCCCCAAAGAAAACTCGCTTTTCATGGCCTTGAAGAAATGCTCGATGCTGAACCTCCGCCTGCCCCACAGGAGCACCGTCCTTCCGCTGGCGGGAAAGGTGGCCACCACATACCGCCATTCCCATTTCCCCTTGGGCAGAGGGTAGCGGTACCAACTGACCCAGACCGGAAAGGCCAGACCCCGTAGGTAAACCTTGCTCCCCTGCCGTCTGAGGTTCAGGAGGCGCTGACCCTCCCGCGTCCTCCGATCCCGCCGCATCCCCACCACCGCCTCCAGGCCCATCCCCTGCACCCCCGTGAGGAAGCAGAGGGTGCCGAAGGCGGCGTCGGCCACCACCCGAATACGAAAGGCCTTCCGCATCCAGGGGGGCAGGGCCGCGAGAAGCCGCAGGGCCAGGAGGGAAAGGCTCTTCTCGCCTTTACCTCGCCAGAGGCGATAGACCCAGGGCACCCGAAGGTCACCGTAGACCAGGTAAAGCACCACCAGATGCAGGCCCCACTTGCCGTGGAAAAAGGAGAGCGGCAGGAGGGGAAAGGTGCCTTGCTTCTCCAGGGTGACCAGGTCCAGGACCACCAAGAGCCTGGGCTTGGGGCCTCGTCTTCTCCTAGCCAGGTGCAGGGTTTTTTCAGCTTCCTGCCTAGCCAGGCGGATGAGGGCGCGGGTGGGCCAGGGGTAGCTATTCAGGAAGCGGGAGAGGGCGGAGGGGGACTTGGTCTGGCTGTGCTGGGGCCTGGCCTTGCCATGGCCTTGGAGGAGCAGGAAGAGCAGGGCTTTGAGGGAATCCCGCAGGTGGGGGCTTGGCAGGAGGGCCAGGATGGCTGAGAGTAGGGACTGGGCTGCTGTGTGCATAGCACCCGTCATCAGACGGGAAACCAGCAGCCCCTTTCAAGTGGTCCCGGTGCATAAGGAATCCCCAGGGCGCATAACTGCAAGTTTTGAGTTAACACATTGTGCCGCTCGGGGGGCAGGCTATGAAAAATGCTCATGTGGCAGGGCAGGGTGATGCTGGGGAACACCGATCGGGCACAGAGGGTAGAGGCCCCCTCCTGCATAAGGGTCAGCAAAGTGGGGAGATGGGCGGCCTCCAGGGCGTCGGGCCGCAGGCCATCTATGGTGATGTACAGCAATCTGGCCATTGGTTCTCAGTCTTAGACCAGAATCCAGGCGTCATCGGGTACGCTAAGGCGCACCCGGTCACCCCGCTGGATCAGCACCTGGTTGGGCACAAAAACCGTCCAGAGGTCCGGGCCTACCCGCACCAGCACCTGCTGCTCGGCCCCCAGGTAGGTGACCAGTTCCACCACGCCGCTAAACGGGCCATGGGCGTTGAGTTCGATGCGTTCAGGACGTACCCCGATCTGGCGGGGGGGCGCAACCGGCAGGTTGACCTCGTACCCGCTGATACGAAAACCCCCCGGTATCTTTTCCGGGGTAAAGAGGTTCATGGAGCCGATAAAGGTGGCCACGAAAGCGGTCTGGGGCCGGGTGTAAAGGTCCCGGGGAGAACCAATCTGCTCGATGCGGCCCTGGTTCATCACCACCACCCGATCGGACATGCTCATGGCCTCTTCCTGGTCGTGGGTAACCAGCAGGGTGGTGATGCCAAGCTCGAGCTGCAGTCTTCTGAGCTCGGTTCGCAGTCCGGCGCGAATTTTGGCATCCAGCGCCGATAGGGGCTCATCCAGGAGCAAGACCCGCGGCTCTGGAGCCAGCGCTCGAGCCAAGGCCACCCGCTGTCGCTGCCCGCCCGAGAGGTTCTGTACCGGCCGGTTTTCAAAGCCCAAAAGACCCACCAGCTCGAGCATCTCCCCCACCCGCTTCTTGAGGCGCTCAACAGGCCAGCGGGCCACCCGGAGCCCAAAGCCAATGTTGCCAGCCACGCTCAGGTTGGGAAACAGGGCGTAATTTTGGAAGACCATCCCCACCCTTCGCTCCTCAGCAGGAAGGTCGGTTACGTCTTGCTCGCCAAAGTAAACCCGCCCCTGATCGGGCCGCTCAAAGCCAGCAATCATGCGCAAAGTGGTGGTCTTCCCACAGCCCGAAGGGCCCAGCAGCGATACCAGTTCGCCTGGCGCTACCTGAAGGCTCACCCCCTCCACTGCCGTCTTGCCCTGAAAATGTTTGGATAATGCCTGAAGTTGGATTCCCACCCTTTGCATCGAGTACCCTCTACCTCCTCCGCCGCTAAATTACCGACACCCTGGCATCTTTTCGTAAAGAAAGCGCCCAGAAGCCCAGCCCCCAAGCTGCCAGAAAGGACAGCACCGTAATGGCCGCGCTGCCGTTGCCATCGGTACGGGCCAGCTGCACCTGGTAGACCGGCAGGGTTTCCCAGAGTGTGCCAATAAGAAGCTGGGTAAGGGCAAACTCCCCGAAAGCCGCACTAAAGGCCAGCACCCCACCCGACAAAACCCCCGGCAACACCGTGGGCAGGATTACCCAGGCTAAGGTTTTGGCGTCGTCGGCCCCAAGGCTGCGGGCGGCCTCGGCCAGGGCCTTGATGTCGGCGGCCGCAAAGGCGTTGTCCACCGCCCGATAGGCGTAGGGCAACGAGATAACCGTTACCGCCGCTATCAGCAATAAAGGGGTCTGGGCCAACTGCAGCGGCGGGCTGGAGTAAAGCGAGATCAGGCCTACCGCCAGAATCACCCCGGGGAACACAAAAGGCCAGAGCGTCAGAAACTCGAGCACCCCCGCCACCTTTGGGTAATACATCCGCACCACAAAGAGGGTGGGCACCAAAAAGAAAATCGAAAGGGCCACCACCGAGAACGAAAGAAGCGCAGTGCGGCCCAGCGAGAGCCAGAAGCGCTGGTTCTCGAGCAGATTGGCCCAGTGTTTGAGGGTGTAGCCCTCGGGCAAAAGGGCCGTCCAGCTCGTGGCCACGCTATAAGCCAGCGAGGCCAGGATGGGCAAAAACAGGTAAAGCCCCAGGGCCACAAGCAACAAACGTCGAAAAATATGGCTCATACCTGCTCCATCCGGGCAGCCCAGCGGCGGCTCAGGCGATAGATCACCAACGAGACCGCCAGCACCAGGGCCATCATGAGGGCCAGCGTGGAAGCCAGCACCGGGTTATAACCGATATCGCCCCCGACCTGAAAGCCAATCTGCAAGGGCAGCAGGTTACGCTGCCCCTGGGTCAGGGCATACACCGTGGCGTAGGCCCCGAAGGCATTGGCGAAGAGCAGCACAAACGAGCCCAGAATCGAGGGCAACAGCACCGGCAGCCCCACCCGCCACCAGAAGCCCCAGGTACTGCTGCCCAGGCTACGGGCGGCCTCGAGCCACTCCCGCTGGATGGCCCCAAAAGCCGGGAGCATCAGCACGGTCATGAGGGGCCACTGGAAGTAGAGGTAGACCCAGTACAGCCCCTCTTTGCCGTAGATATCAACCGGGGGTAGGCCCAGCCCCTTCAGTATCAGATTGAAAAAACCATTGCCCCCCAACAGCACGATAAAGGCAAAGGCCAGCGGTGGCCCGGCAAAGTTGGCAGCCACCGCCGAAAGGCCAGTGGTGAAGCGCTTGACGAAAGGGTTAGGGGAAGACCACAGGGCCCAGGCCGTAAGGGTACCCAGGATCGCACCTTGCAGGGCACTAAAGAAGGCCAGCTCAAAAGAGTTGCGCAGAGCCCGCAAGTAGAGGGGTTTGGTGGCCTCGCCCCAGGAGGCTAGGCTGAAATGCCCCTCGCTCCAGAAAACCCGCACCAGCAAAAGCCCCGGCAAAACCTCGAAGAGGAGCAAAAAGACCCCAAAGGCAAGGGCTATTCCCAGGCTGGCCCAGCGCAGTCCCAGGCTCATGGCCCACCCTCCAGACCAAACCATCCCCGGCCAGGGCCAGGGAGGTTAGTTGCAGTGTGGGTGTGAAAGAAGACCACTCGGCTTCCTTGTCCTTATGGTGGCTTTAGGATATGTCGATCAAGCGCCCAGTGAAAAGTGAAATCATCGAAGCGGGCCATTCGTAAAGCCCACAGAGAGGCGAAGGCTAGTTCCCCACCACCTCGAGGGCCCACTTCTCGCCCATGTCCTTGGCTACCGCTTCCATATTCAGCCAGTTGGTAATGGGTTTTGCCACTTTGTACTGGGCTTGGGGCAAGAGGCCCTTTTCTACGTCTTCGGGCAGTTTCACGTTACGGATGGGCCGCGCTCCCGCACGGGCAAAGGCAATCTGGCCTTCGTCGGAGAGAACGGTCTCCAGCCAGAGCTTGGCTGCATTGGGGCGGCGGGTAAACTTGTTGAGCACGGTGGCGTAGGGGCCGTAGGTAGAGCCATCGGTGGGCACAGAAATGACCAGTTCGGGGATGTCCTTACGCCAATTCAAAGCGCGGAAGTCCCAGTCCAGCGTAATACCAATCTCGCCCTTAGCCAGAAGGTCTTTGGAAGGGGCGACTGGCTTGAGGTTGCCCGACCGGGCGAGTTGGGTGAACAACTTGATGCCAGGGTCAATGTTGCGGTCAGAGCCGCCATTGGCAAAAGCCGCCGCAATCACAGCGTACTGGCCCAGTGCCGCCCGGCGCGGATCGGCCACCGCAATAAGGCCCTTATACTCGGGCTTCAGGAGGTCTTTGAAGCTCTTGGGGGGATTCTTGACCACCTTGGTGTTGGTCACCAGCACGATGGTGCCATAGTAGGTAGCGGTGCAGCGGCCCAGGGGATCCTTGGCCCAGAGGGGGATGTCGTTCCACTGGCTGGGCTTGTAGGCCATCAGAATATCTTCCCGAATGGCAATGGTGCAGAACTGGTAGCCAATGTCAAAAGCGTCGGCCACGGGGTTGTTGCGCTCGGCCTTGACCTTGGCAATCTCCTCGGCGGAGGACATATCGGTGTCGCTATGCTTGAGACCGTAGCGCTTGGTCATGATTTCGGCAATGGTTCCATAGCCGGCCCAGTCGGCGGGTGAGCCGTAGGTAACAATCTGTCCCTCTTTTTTGGCCCCCTCAATCAGGGCCTGTAGGCCTTGGGCTAGGGCAAATATCCCAACCACGACGATGGCTAAAGCTGCAAGTCTTCTCATGTAATTTCCTCCACAGGCAAGCTACGGGTCTTGTGTCAGTATTGCGTCAAGCACAATTGCGGTCGCTTTAAAACACAGCGGGCCCCTTAGTTGCTCTTTTTGTTCCCCGCCACTTTACCCAACGCGGCCAGCAAATGCAAGCCAAAAAAGCACCCCCCATTCAGAGGGGGTGCTTTGTACACGATCCACCCGCCCGAGCAAACCCCAGCAGATGCGGTTCAGGCACTGGGTTGTCCGGCTGTTGGCGTCTCCATCAAGCTGCGCCAGAGCCAGAGGGTATGCCAGGAATTCTGAATGAGGGGGATACCGTAGAGGCGTCTAGGCCATGCCCAGCTCGCGTTTGAGACGGGCCAGGTCGTCCTCGACTTCTTTGCTGCTACCCAGGCTCTCGAGCTCTTTCTCCACATCGCTTTTGTCCAGCTCCGAAAGGGCCGCGTGCTTGTCTTCCATGGCCTCGATGCGGCGCTCCATGTCCTCGAAGGCCTGCACCGCGCTGTGGGCATCCACCTTGGACTCGAACTTACGCACGGCCTCGGCGGCTTCCACACCCTTCTTGCGGGCAATCAGCAGGGCTTTTTTGGCCTCGGCTTCCTGAATTTTGCCTTCCAGGGCCTTGAGCTGGGTGGTGAGCTGGTTGACCAGGGTCTGCTGCTGGGCCACCTGCTGGGCGAAACCATCAGCGAGGGCGTGGGCCTGTTGTTTGCGCTTGAGGGCCTCGCGGGCCAGGTCTTCCCGCTCGCCTTTGAGGGCCTCGGCGGCTTTTTGCTCCCAGGCCCGCGCCTGCTCGGCGTAGTTTTGCTGCTCGCGCTCGAGCTTCTTTAGCTCGGCCATGGCCTCCGCCACTTCCATCCGAGCGTCCCGCAGGGTGGCCCGCATATCCTCCAGGGCCTGCTCGATGATCTTTTCGGGGTCTTCGGCCCGTTTGATGAGGTCGTTGATGTTGGCCCGGATTAGGCGGGAAAGGCGGTCTAAAATACCCATGTTCAAGCCTCCTGTAGAACCTCAGTGTAGCGCACCCAGTAGGGCGCTCACAACCGCTGACAGACACCCCATGTTTGCTGGCTATGCTCACCCTTAGCGCAGGCCCAACTGCCATTGCGAAATAATATGATAAGGCCTGGCGCAGATAATGTATAGAGCCCACCTACAACAGCGCCACCTGGGAAAGGTTCAAGCGCGGATGTGGCCGGAAAGCCGGGGTCGCCGTAGTATCTTTGCATGACCGCTCCCCTCTCCCATGCCCAGGTGCGCGAGGCCATCCAGCAGCACCTGCTCGCAGCACTCCCCAGGCCCGACGCCGCCCACCGCCCCGAGCTGGCCGAGTACGCCCGGATGCTGCGCGACTACCCCGAGCGTGGCGGCAAGATGCTACGCGGGATGCTGTTGGTCTACACCGGACTGGCCTACGGGGCCGAGCTCCAACCGCTCCTGCCCATCGCGGCGGCCCTCGAGCTCTTCCAGAACTGGGCCCTGATCCACGACGACATCGAGGACGGCTCTGACGAGCGGCGCGGCAAGCCCGCCCTGCACAAGCTGTACGGTGTGCCCCTGGCGCTCAACGCAGGCGATGCCCTGCACGCTTTGCAGTGGGCCCTCCTGGTTCGCTCGGATGCACCCCAGCAGGTGCTCCTGGAGTTTGCCCGGCTGGTCGAGCGGACCGCCCAGGGCCAGCACCTCGAGATGACCTGGATGGAGCGCCAGCGCTTCGACCTGCAGGAAGCCGACTACCTGGAGATGGTGGGGCACAAGGCCGCCTACTACACCGCCGTGGCCCCCCTGCGGCTAGGCGCCCTGGCCGCAGCGGTGGAGCCTCCCGAGGCCTTCGAGGAGGCCGGGATGAAGCTCGGGATCGGTTTTCAGATTGTGGACGACGTGCTCAACCTCGAGGGCGACCCCATCAAGTACGGTAAGGAAATCGCCGGCGATCTGTGGGAGGGCAAGCGCACCCTCATTCTGCTGCGCTTCTTGCAAACCGCCGGGGCCGAGGAGCGCCAGCGGGCCGAGGATTTGCTCCGCATTCCCAGGGAGCAAAAGCCCGCCCAGGAAGTGGGCTGGCTGCACCAGCGTCTGCTGCAATCAGGGGCCGTGGCCTATGCCCAGCAGACAGCCGAGCGGCTCTTGGCCGAGGGGCTGGCAGCGCTAAAGCCTGTGTTGCTCGAGGCCCCCAAAATCACATTTGGCTCGCTGGTGCTGGAAATTCTGCAAAGCCTGGTTCGGCGCGAGGCGTAAAGCATCGGTGATGCGGCGGGAGGTTGTAAAGCAAGCAGGCCAATCCGTCACCCTCTTAATCGGGCATCACCCGCCGCATAAACTGGTCAAACAGTGGAACCGTGAAAGCCATCTCGCCCCATGCAGGGCTGTAAGCCATGCCCTTTTTGACAAGCTTGGCGCGCACCGGGCTGAGTCTTGTGGCTTTATCTCTCACCGCCGCACCACCAGCGCCACCCCCACCACCGCCAGTCCCATGCCCAGGATGGCCCAGCCCCCCAGCCGCTCACCAAACAAAAAGTAGGCCTCCAGCGCCGTGGCCGGGGGCACCAGGTAGAACAGGCTGGCCACGCTGCTGGCCGAGTTGTGCCGGATCAGGTACATCAGGAGCAGAATGGCCCCTATCGAGAGCACCAGGATGAGCCAGGCCAGCGCCAAAATGAACTGCAGTGTCCAGTTTATCTGCATGGTCTCGCCAAACAGCAGTGCCAGGATGAATAACCCAACAGAAGCGGCCATATACTGCACCAACGTACCGCTGACCAGGGGCATCTGTGCGGCGAAGCGCTTCTGATAAAGGGTGCCAAAAGTGGTGCAGAGCAAGGCCAGGGTAATGGCCACAAAAGCCGAAGGCTCGATGTGCAGGGCTCGAGCACTCAGGGCCTTCTCCCCTACCACCAACCCCACCCCCACCAAGCCCAGCAAAAGCCCGGCCCACTGCACTGCGTTCACCCGTTCACGCAGCAGGAGCTGAGCCAGAACAGCGGTCAGGATGGGTTGCAAGCCCACAATCAGGGCCGAGAGGCCCGCGGGCATACCCCTCGAGATGGCAAAAAACACCCCGCCCAGGTAGCCCGCGTGCAGCAATAGGCCCGAAACGCCAATGTGCAGGTTCAAGGCCCACCCCTTGGGCCAAGGGGAGCGCAGCAGCCAGGCCAAAACAGCCAACAGCCCCACCACCAGCACCATCCGCACCCACAAAAAGGTGAAGGGCTCGGCGTAGGGCAGGCCAAACTTGGCCCCCACAAAGCCGGTGCTCCACAGCAGCACAAACAGGATAGGAGCTAAGGCGGCCAGCCGCACTTTAGACTCCCATCCATTGCAGCAGCCACAGCGCCCCCATCCCCACCACCAGCGTGAGCAGGATGTTTCTGAAGCGCCAAGCCACCACGGCTGCGATGATTCCGGCCAGCAAGCGCTCGTTGTCCAGCCCAATGGCCCACTGCCCATCAGCGGTGAGCAAAGCGGGGAAGACCAGCCCAGCCAGGGTGGCGGCGGGCACGTAGCGCAGGGCCTGTTGCAAGTGGGGTGGCAGGCTGAAGCGCTCGAGCATGGCCAGCGGCACGTAGCGCAGCGCGAAGGCAATCAGGGTCATACCCAGCAGGGTAATCCAGAGCTCGAGGTCACTCACCGCGAACCCCCATTCGGTTTTCCAGCCAGACCCCCGCCCATATACCCGCCAGGGCCCCAATAAACAGCCCCGAGCGGTAGGGCAGGCCCATCAGGGCAGTAGAGACCACCCCCCCCACCAGGGCCGCCAGTAGGCTGGGCCGGTTTTGCACCGCTGGCACCAGCAGCACCAGAAAACACAGCGGCACCGCAAAGTCCAGCGACCAGGCCTCCGGCAAGCGTGCCCCTAAGAGCGCCCCAAGAAAGGTGGAAGCCACCCAGCCCAGCCAGAGCACCGCGCCCATACCCAAGTAAAACCAGGGGGTCAGGCGTGGGCCCAGGGTCTTGTACTCGCTCAATGCCAGGGCGAAGTTCTGATCGACCATCAGGAAGGCAGCTAGCAACTTCATGCGCCTGGAAAGGGCTTCCAGAGACTTAGCCAGGGCACTGCTGTACATGATGTAGCGCAGGTTCACCACCAGGGTAGCCAGCCACACGAAGAAGATGGAGGCTCCCGCACCCATTAGCTGCAGGGCCACCAGCTGTGCGGCCCCCGCAAAGACCAGCCCCGACATCAGGGTTACCTCTGTCACGCTCAGGCCCGCTTTGATGCCCGCAATGCCAGTTACCAGGCCAAAAGGCACAATGCCCACCGAGACCGGCAGCGACATCAGCATGCCTCGTGCAAAAGCTGCCCGATTCGTAGTGGGGGCGTTCACAGCCATTGCCTCATCTGCTCCTCGGTAAGGTTGGAGCCGCGCCGCGTTGCTGCTAGCTGTTTGGCGGCCCTAAAGGCCTACCCTTCATGCTCACTCAGGCCAGGCCCTACAGCAACAAACATACCCTAAAAAAGCACCCTTTATAAGAAATGCCTTTGATTTGCTCTTTTTTCTGGGGCCCCCGCCTGAAGCGTGGGTAGCACTAGCTCGAAAAACCAGGGTGCTCTGACCTGTCCCTAGTGGAACGATTCAGGCGGGGTTCATATTAGACCAGCCCGTTCACTTCGAGGCTTCTAGTCTGACCCCTACGGTGGTACGCGGTTTGAATCCGGGTAAGCTGGGGTTCAAGTAGCGCCCAGCCTCGCTGTTGTTCTGCAAGAACTGTGCAAAGAAGGCTGTAGCAAAGTGCCGCGCCAGGTCGTGGGCGCGCTCCTGGTCCCACACCGGCTCCCAACACCTCCAGAAGTCATCTTCCCTGCTGCGCACCTCTGGAGGACACTCCACAAAGGGGTTGTGCTGAGCGGCGGTGAGGGTCAGGAGGTACTTGTTTGGCGAGCCGGCCTGGCGGAAGTATTCCAAAGCATCGCGGCGGTAGGTGGCCACGTCGTCGGCCTCGCCCACGGCTACGAACAAAGGAAGTTTGAAGTTTGCCAGCGATTTTGCTCCAATCCAAGGCTGGCCATAGGGAGCCATGGCAAACACCGCTTTAATGCGAGGATCAGGCTTGATCACGTTCATGCCACGCTGGGCCTCGAGCTGCACAAAAAAGGGCAGGGCAAAACAGGGGCCCTCGTTGCTCGTAGCACGACAGTATTCGCTTAGGGCCTGGCCATCGAGGCCAGCTCCCGCAGCATTAATGACTGAGTAGCCGCCATAGCTGTAGCCCAGCAGCCCCACCTTGGTGGCATCTGCACTGGGAATCTGCTTGGCCACCTCACCAATGGCAAACAACAGATCCAGCGGGCGATCCACAATGCTGCTGATGTAGTTTTGCTGGGTTAGGGTCTGATAGGTCGAGCCGGGGTGATCGAGGCTCGCCACCACAAACCCCCAGCTGGCCAGGTGTTCGTTGAGGTAGGCAAACTGAAAGCGGGTTCCGGGCTGCCCGTGGGAGGCCACAATCAAGGGAAATGAACCACCTGCGGGCGCAGCATCCCGGCTGGCGCGTCCGGCGATTCGAACCGGGGTCTGCCCTACCTGGGCTTGGTAGATGAGGCTTTGCTCCGTTTCGGTGGCAGGATACCAAACCTCAGCGGTGATGGTTCGTTGGCGGCTCGAGTCGGTTAGTTGCAAGGTCTTGACCCCGACTGCCGCGCCACCTCGAGCGGCCAGTGGCGGTGCATCTGGACGTTTCACACTCACTCCTTGGGCCATCGCCAGGCTGCCGAGTAGGAGCGGCATTACCAGGCTCTTCAGGGTGCTTTGCAGATATGCTTTCAAGCCGAGACCCTCCGGTACAACAAAGACCCCACCCGCAGGGCCTTTGCCTTTACCTGCTGCAGCCTTGCGTGCAGCACACTTTAGCTCACCCGCTCCACCCGGATCATGTTGGTAGTGCCGCGCACCCCAAAAGGCACCCCAGCCGCAATCACCACATACTCGCCTACCTCTACCAATCCGGTCTCCTTGGCCTTGGCTACCGCAATCTCGACCATGTCGTCGGTGTCTTTAGGATCAGGAGCCAGGAGGGGCAGCACATCCGAGACCAGCGCAAGCTGGTTGCGCACATGGGGGTTGGGGGTCAGGGCCAGAATCGGTACCGGTGGCCGGGTACGGGCTACCCGGCGGGCTGCCCCTCCGGTAGCGGTAAATACCACCACAGCCTTGGCCCCGGTGGACTCCACCACATCGTCCACTGCTCGAGCAATGGCGTCCTGCACTGTGCGGTTGGCCGGTGGCCGCAAAGCATTCAGGCGGTCTTTGTACTCCTGGGTAGCCTCAATGGTTCTGGCTACGCGGCTCATGAAAGAAACCGCCTCTACTGGATACTGCCCCATTGCGGTCTCGGCCGAAAGCATGACGGCGTCGGTGCCATCGAAAATGGCGTTGGCCACATCCGAGGCTTCGGCCCGGGTGGGGCTGGGGTTCTTGATCATGGACTCCAGCATCTGGGTGGCGGTAATAACCGCCTTGCCCGCCTGCACAGCCTTGAGGATGATGCGCTTCTGCACCGCAGGAACTTCCTCCAGCGGCATCTCCACCCCCAGGTCGCCACGGGCCACCATGATGCCATCGGCCTCTTCCAGAATTTCGTCGAAGCGGGCCACCGCGCTGGGTTTTTCGATTTTTGCCATAAGCCGCGCGCGGGAGCTGTGGCGGGTCAGATAGTGGCGGGCCAGCAGTAAGTCGTCGCGGCTGCGCACAAAGCTGATGGCTACCCAGTCCACCTCCAGCTCGGCACCCAGGGCCAGGTCTTCGATGTCTTTATCGGTCAGGGCGGGAATCGAGAGGTCGGCCCCGGGTATGTTGATGCCCTTGTTGTTGGACAGTCGCCCCCCAACCATGACGGTGGTGTGAATGTCGTTAATGCGAACCTCATCGACCCGCAGGCGGATATTCCCATCGTCCAGGAGCAGCATCTGCCCCGGCGCAACATCGTTGGGTAAGCCGCGGTAGGTGGTCGAGACCCGGGTTTCATCCCCTTCGATGGGCTCGGAGGTGATGGTGAACTTTTGCCCTGGCTTAAGTTCCACCGCGCCCTCGCGAAAGCGCCCACAGCGGATCTTGGGGCCCTGCAGGTCTTGCAGGATGGCCACGGTGCGGTCAAGGGCGCTCGAGGCTTCCCGGATCATCCGCACCGATTCGCGGTGATCCTGGGGCATTCCGTGCGAAAAGTTGAGGCGGAAAACATCCACCCCGGCCTCAATCAAGGCCCGAATCATCTCGGGTGTGCTCGAGGCAGGCCCCAAAGTGGCGACAATTTTGGTTCTTTTTAGAAGTCCCATAGTTTTACTCTCGGGCCAACCTGGCCTGTGCTACTCGCCCTTATTTTTTGAAGGCCCCAAAGCCCAGGTAACGCGCTGCCGTGCCCAGCTCCTCTTCGATGCGCAAAAGCTGGTTGTATTTGGCCAGGCGATCTGAGCGGCTGGCGGAGCCGGTCTTGATCTGGCCCGCATTGACCGCCACCGCGATATCGGCAATGGTGCTGTCCTCGGTCTCACCCGAGCGGTGCGAGAGGATGGTGGTGTAACCGCTGCGGTGGGCCAGCCGGATGGCCTCGAGGGTCTCGCTCAGGGTGCCGATCTGGTTGACCTTGACCAGGATGGAGTTACCCACCCCCATCTCGATGCCGCGCTGGAGAATGGCCGGGTTGGTCACAAACAGGTCGTCGCCCACCAGCTGGATTCGCTGGCCCAGCCGCTCAGTCATGAGTTTCCAGGTCTCCCAGTCGTCCTCGGCCAGCCCGTCCTCGATGGAAACGATGGGGTACTGGTTCACCCAGTTTTCCCAGTAGGCCACCATCTCCGGGCCGGTGAGTGATTTACCGTCGGCCTCGAGCACATACCTGCCCTCCTGGTAGAACTCCGAGCTGGCCGGGTCGAGGGCAATGGCAATCTCCTGGCCGGGTTTGTAACCGGCTTTCTCGATGGCCGCAAGAAGCACCTCTACCGCCTCTACATTTGAGCGCAGGTCAGGGGCAAACCCCCCCTCGTCCCCCACGTTGGTGTTGTAGCCCTTGGCCTTCAGCACCGCCTTGAGGGCATGGAAGGTCTCGACCCCGGCCCGCAAGGCTTCACTAAAGGTGGGAAAGCCGCCCGGCACCAGCATGAACTCCTGGAAATCCACGTTGTTGTCGGCGTGCTTACCCCCATTGATCACGTTCATCAGGGGCACCGGCAGGGTCACGCCCTGCACCCCTCCCAGGTAGCGGAAGAGTGGCAGACCCAGCCCGTCGGCTGCCGCATGGGCGGTGGCCAGCGAAACCGCCAGAATGGCGTTGGCGCCCAGGTTACCCTTGTTGGGGGTTCCGTCGAGTTCCAGCATGGTTTTGTCCACCGCTTCCTGGTTGAGCGCATCCAGCCCGATTACCTCGTCGGCGATGCGCTCGTTGATGGCGGCAACCGCCCGCAACACCCCCTTGCCCCCAAAGCGGGGACCGCCATCCCGTAGCTCAACCGCTTCGTGGGCGCCGGTTGAGGCACCCGAGGGCACCATAGCCCGCCCGCGGGCCCCCGACTCCAGCACCACCTCGGCTTCGACGGTAGGGTTACCGCGCGAATCGAGCACTTCCCGCCCTTTAATTTCAACGATCGTGGTCATCTGGTTATGCCTCCTTGCTGGAAACGCTTCCTATTTCCTGCAACCGCTTAAGAGTCTACACCTCGAGGTCAGGGTTTCGGTCAAGAAAAAACTTTGCGGCCCTGTAGAAAAGGGCCAGGTCAAACAGCCTCAAACCCGTAGGGGAACCACCACTGCCAGGTAACCCGCATCCTCCACAGCCTGCACCACGCTGGGGCTGGTGGGGCCGGATAGCTTGATCCGCACCGCCCCTTCGATGGGGGCCAGGGCATCAATCAAGTACTGGGCGTTGTAGGCCACCATCAGCTGGGGCTCGCCCGAAGAATCAACGTGCAGTTCTTCCCGACCACGGCCATAATCACCCTCGGCGTCAATATCTAGCTTGCCGTCGTTGAACAAGAGGTTGACGCGGTGGTTGTTGCGGTCAGAGAGCACCGCCACCCGCTTAAGGCTTTCGCGCAAAGCCTCAGCCGGCAAAGTGGCTTCCAGTACAAAACTCTGCGGTATCACCCGGGCGTAGTCGGGGAACTCACCCTCCATCAGCTTGACCGACATCCGCACCGCTTCGCCCACCAAGGTCAGCATCCCCTCGCTAACGGCCAGGGCCACCTCACCCTGGGCATCCTTAAAAACCCGCACGATCTCGTCGGCGCTGCGAGCCGGAATCACCAGCTTGCGGGTTTGCAGCTGCATGGGCAGATCGTAGCGGGCCAGGCGAAAACCGTCGGAAGCCACCGTCCGCAAACCGGTAGGGGACATCTCGAGCTGCACCCCCCGGAAAATAGCCCGGTACTCCTCGCTGCTGGCCGCATAGCGCACCCGGGTAATGGCCTGGGCCAGCCGTGCCGCAGCAATCTTTTCTGGACCTGGTGCGGCAAAAGCCAGGGTGGGATAGCCATCCGGACTGGTGGTGGCAAGCTGGGTGTTGAAGGCCCCGGAGTGCAGCTCCAGACGTTCGCCATTCCCAAAAATCAGTTCCACCATCTCGCCCGGGGCACTGCGCACAATTTGCACAAAGGTCTGCGCTGGTATCAGCACCTGGCCCAGGCCCTGTACCTCGGCGGGGAGCCTGACCTCGATGTCCACTTCGCCGTTGGTGCCACGCAAAATTAGGCCCTGCTGGGAGAGTTCGATGGGCAAATAGGTCAGGATGGGGTTGGAACTGCGGCTAGGAATGATCCGCTCGAGAATCGAAAGTCCTTCGACAAGGGTACGTTTGGGGATGCGAACTTCCACGCTGGCCTCCGTTTTGGGCAAGTGGTTGGGGCCGTGACCCCGCTTGGCCCACACATTCTAACAGTCAACCCAGCTTGCTGAAATCGGGTTTGCGCTTCTCAATAAATGCGCTGAAGGCTTCGCGGGCTTCGGGTGAGCTAAGCTGGCGGATAAACTGCACACCCTCAGCGCGCATGGTCTGCTCGATCTGGCTCAGGTAGGGCTGTTTGAGCAACTGCTTGGTCAGCCGCAGGGCCTGGGCTGGCTTTTCAGCGAGTTTGTGGGCCACACCCAGGGCGTGTTCTAGAAGCTGGTTGCTGGGAAGGATGCCGTTGAGCATTCCAGCGGCCAGGGCCTGTTCGGCAGTAAACACCTCCCCTAGCAGCAGCATTTCGGCAGCCCGTTGATAGCCAGCAACCTTGGGCAACAGGAAGCTCGAGGCCGCTTCCGGCACGAGCCCCAGGTTGACAAAAGGGAGCTGGAAACGGGCTTCGGGGGTGGCATACACCAGATCACAGTGCAGCAATAAGGTGGTTCCAACCCCCACCGCCAGGCCGTCCACTACAGCGATGAGGGGTTTCTCCAGGTGACTCAAGGCATGCAGGAAGCGAAATACTGGACTTTGGGTATCGCTGGGGGGATTATTGAGGAAGTCTTGAATGTCGTTGCCGCTGGTAAAAACGCCCGGCTGCCCGGTTAACAGCACCACCCGCACGGCTGGATCGCTGTTGGCTTGATCCAGGGCCTGAGCCAAGGCGTCATACATTGCTGTGGTGATGGCGTTCTTGCGCTCGGGTCGGTTGAAGCTGAGTCTTAGGATTCCGTTTTCCAGTGCTTGATGGATGTGCTGCATAAGGCTCCTCGAGGTTTGGTTTCTTTTTTGAGTTGCTTGTAAAGTGCACCTGAATTTAAATTCCTACGTCTTTTAAAGAAATTTTAAAACTAGTAATAGTAGTAATAGGGCCTGTGGATATGTGGATAAGGGCCATTTAATACCCATTGGCATCGAATTTGGCCTGTGGATAAAGGGTGTGGAAAATTGTGCATAAGCTGTGGATAAGCTGTGGAGAAAGTGGGCACTTATCCACAGGCGTGCTGTGCACGCACTTATCCACAGGTCTATCCACAGGGTTATCCACATCTTATCCACAGGGTTATCCACAGGGTGAATTAATTTATCCACAGTTTTGCGGGCTTCAATTATGTTTTTCAATTACACCACGCGCCGAAGGGGGGGAGGGCTTGCGGGGCATTAGCGTAGCCGCTCCTTGATGCCCTTAATGGCTTGTTGGATGCTGGGGTCGGTATCCAGGCTTTCCTGGATTTTCTGTATCGCATAAAGCACCGTGGTGTGGTCGCGCCCGTCAAAAAACTGCCCAATTTCTGGTAGGGAGGCATGGGTCATTTCACGAATCAGGTACATGGCGATCTGGCGGGGAATCACCACTTCCTTGCGTCGGCCTGCACCACGTAATTCCTCTAGTTTTAGGTTGTAGTGTTCGGCCACAGCTTTGAGGATTTCTTCCGGGCTCTGGCTGGTCTCGGAAGCTGAGAACACATCGGAAAGCGCTTTGATGGCTACTGCCTTGCTTAGCTGCACGCCGTTGAGCGAGGCGTAGGCGATAACCCGCATCAGGGCCCCCTCGAGCTCGCGGATGTTGGAGGTGATTTGTTTGGCGATGTACTCCAGCACCTCTTCGGGAATGCGCATGTTGCGATATTCGGAGTTCATTTTGAGAATGGCCACACGGGTCTCGAGGTCGGGGGGCTGAATATCGGTGATCAGGCCCCACTCAAAACGGCTGCGCAGCCGGGCCTCGAGGGTCAGGATGTCTTTGGGGGGTCGGTCGGACGATAGGATGATCTGTTTGCGGGCCTCGTAAAGGGCGTTGAAGGTATGGAAAAACTCCTCCTGGGTGCGCTCCTTTCCGGCGATAAACTGGATATCGTCTACCAGCAGCAAATCCACGGAGCGGTAGCGATCGCGGAACTCGGTCATGCGGTCTTCACGAATGGCGTTGATAAGCTCGTTGGTGAAGGTCTCGGTGGAGACGTACTCGATTTTCTTGTCGGGAAAGCGCTGGGCTACCGAGTGCCCCACTGCGTGCATCAGATGGGTTTTGCCGAGACCCACACCGCCGTAGATGAACAAGGGGTTGTAGGCATTGCCGGGCGATTCGGCCACGGCTACGGCGGCAGCGTGGGCAAGGTTGTTGTTCTGCCCCACCACAAAGTTCTCGAAGATGTACTTGGGGTTTAGTCGGGCCCGGGCCTCCTGCGGCTTGGCGGGGGTGGAGGCAGAAAAAATGTCTTCCTGTACGGGTTTTCCTGGAACCACCCGCAGCTCGAAACGAGGGGTTTGTGCCCCCAGTCGGGTTAGGGCCTCGGTGAGCAACTCTGCGTAGTGGTCTTCAATCCAGCCTTTGAAGAAGCTGGTGGGTACGCCCAGCTCGAGTGAGCCGTTGACCACCCCCAGCGGCTGAATTTTCTCGAACCAGGTGTGGTACTCCACCTCGGTGATGCTTTGGCGCACGTACTCGAGCACATTCTGCCAAACAGTGTTTTGGGTCAAGGCTAATCCTCCCGCAATAGACAGGTTTGTACATTCTACTGAGTTATCCACAGGCAGGAAATCCCCTGTGGATAATTCTGTGTGGGTGTGAACAAAGAGCCCATCCCTTGCAAGAGGCCCATTCTAATCAAAATAGCAGGGTTGTGCGCAATTTAGAGTGGTCTTCAAAGAGAAGGGCACTCTTCGGGCTTAATTTTGCCGCTGGGAACAGCGGTAAAAACAGCGAAGACTGCGATATATCGCTGGCAGCGGCTGCGATGGGGGTAGAGAATTTCACATGCCGACCCTCTGCTACAATGCAAGGTTAGGAGCTGGATGGATGAAGGCCTATGACGTGATTGTGGTGGGTGGGGGCCATGCCGGTATCGAGGCCGCCTGGGCTGCGGCCAGGCTAGGGGCAAGGGTGGGGTTGGTTACTTCTAACCCCGAACGTATAGGCTTGATGCCCTGTAATCCCGCGGTGGGTGGACCAGGTAAAAGTCAGTTGGTGGCAGAGCTCGAGGCCCTGGGTGGTTTGATGGGCAAGCTGGCCGATGCCACCGCCATTCACACCCGTGTCCTCAATCGCTCTAAGGGCCCAGCGGTGCAGAGTTTGCGCGTTCAAGTAGACCGCGACCTTTATGCCCTGGAAGCCCAGCGGGTCTTGCTGGCGCACCCCCAGATTGAAAGCATTCGGGCCGAAGTGTCGGCTTTGTGGATCGAACAAGGGGTACTGCGGGGGGTATTGACGGTAGATGGACGCCGGCTGGCAGGCCAGGCTGTGGTGATAGCCAGCGGCACCTTCCTACAGGGCGTGGTCTGGTATGGACGGCAGTCCCGGCCTGCTGGACGGCAGGGCGAGCCTCCGGCCCGCTTTCTATCCCAGAGCCTGCGTGCTGTGGGCCACCGCTTGCTGCGCTTCAAGACCGGTACCCCGCCCCGTATTCAGGCCGACTCGGTGGACTACCAAAAACTGGAGGTGGTACCCGCGGACGACCCCCCTGAAACCTTTGCCGGAAAACCAGGCCCTCACGCAACCGCACGTCCCACCTGGCAGACCCGAACCACGGAAGCCACCCATCGGCTCATCCAGGAAAACCTGCACCTTTCGCCTTTGTATGGGGGTGATATCGAAGGCGTGGGGCCCCGCTACTGTCCCTCCATTGAGGATAAAGTGGTGCGTTTTAGCGACAAGGAAACACATGTGCTCTTTGTAGAGCCCGATGGTCTGCATACAACCGAGCTGTATTTGCAGGGCTTCAGCTCTTCCCTGCCCCCAGAATTGCAGGTGCGCATGGTGCAAACCCTTCCGGGTTTCGAAAAGGCTATTATTCAGCGCTTTGCCTATGCGGTGGAATACGACGCGGTAGACCCCCTGGAACTAACCCCAGGGCTTCAGTCCCGCAAGCTACCAGGGTTGTTTACCGCCGGGCAGCTCAATGGCACCTCGGGCTACGAGGAGGCGGCTGCCCAGGGCCTGCTGGCAGGCTTGAATGCAGCCCGCTATGCCATGGGCCTGACCGAGGTCTGCTTACCGCGGGAGTCTGGCTATATCGGGGTAATGGTGGATGATCTGGTTCACCGCGGGGTAGATGAACCCTACCGCATGATGACCTCGAGGGTGGAGCTTCGCCTGCTGTGTCGTGCCGACAACGCCGACGAGCGCCTGGTGCCGCTGGCCGCCACCTGGGGTTTGCGCCCGATGGCGGATTTGCAGGCGGTGCGGGCCAAGTATGCACGGGTTGAGGGTGAACTGCTCCGCTTACAAAAGAGCCGTCTGGATGGGGTTTCGGCCCTGCAATACCTGCGCCGCCCCGAGGCCAGCTATGAGCAGATGTTGCAGGTTATTGGCCAGCCCGAGGTGCCTTTGGCCAAAGCAGAGGCCTACCAGGTAGAGGTGCGGGCCAAGTACGCGGGTTATATGGAACGTCAGGCCAGGCTGCGAGAAAAACTCAAAGAGCTCGAGACCTACCTCTTGCCCAGCACCCTCGACTACGCGCAGGTACCCAGCCTTTCCAAGGAGGCCGCAGAAAAACTGGGCCGAATTCGACCCCATTCGGTGGCGGAGGCCTCGAGGGTCCCTGGCATTCGCGACTCCGACCTGACGGCGCTTCTGGTGTACATCACCAAGATGCCTGCTCCAGCTTGAGGCCCGCATGGGGGCAATGTTTCACGTTTTACATCGAAGGAAAATCCCGATTGGAATGGCCTACTCTAGGTATGTCTTATGCAGATGACGCCGGCTGGAAAACAACTGTTGTTACGGGCTGGGGCGGAGCTGGGCCTGAACCTCGAGCCCCATATCCCTCAATTTTCTACCTACTTTGAACTTCTCAGCGAGGCCAACCAAACCACCAACCTCACGGCTATTCGAGACGAAGCGGGCATCATCCTGAAGCACTTTGTGGATTCCCTAACTTGCCTGACCTATCCCGGCTTGGTGGAAGGGATGTCGGTGATCGATGTGGGCACAGGTGCGGGTTTTCCTGGGTTGCCTATAGCTATTGTGCAGCCCAGTACCCAGTTCGACCTCCTGGATGCTACTCAGAAGAAGACTGCGTTTGTCGCTCGGGTTATACAAACCCTGGGGCTCAGAAATGCCCGGGTTCTTTGGGGTCGTTCTGAGGAGCTGGCGCACCAGAGTGTAAAACGTGAAACATATGGAGCGGCCCTGACCCGAGCGGTGGCCTCCATGGCTACGGTAGCAGAACTGACCCTGCCGCTGATCCAGGTGGGCGGGTTTGTGCTGGTGCAAAAGGGGGCTGAAGTAGAGCGTGAGGTGGCGGAGGCACGGGGCGCGTTAAGTAAGCTAGGCGGTCAGTTGGAGCAGATTTTTCACCTGAAACTGCCCATAATTGGGGATGCCCGTACCCTGGTCGTTCTGCGAAAAATAGCCCCCACACCACATCAATACCCCCGGAAACCGGGGGTTCCGGCAAAAAATCCGTTATCCTAGAGGGCAAGGTGAAACGCATTGGCCTGGTAAATCAAAAAGGGGGTGTGGGTAAGACCACAACAGCCGTAAATCTATCGGCCTATTTAGCCAGAGCGGGTCAAAAGGTGCTGCTGGTAGACCTAGATCCCCAGGTTAATGCAACCTCGGGGATGGGGCAGGCCGTTCGTGAGCCAAATATCTACACCGTGCTGGTAGGAAACGATAAAGTTCAAGCAGCGGTGGTCAACGTTGCCAGCGGCCTGGATCTGCTTCCCTCGAGCCCTGATCTGGTCGGGGCTTCAGCTGAGCTCATCGAAAATCCTACCCGGCTAGCAGAAGTATTGCGACCGCTCGAGCAAGCCTACGACCTGATTCTGCTAGATGCGCCCCCCAGTCTGGGGCCCATTACGCTAAACGTGCTGTCGGCCTCGGAAGGCCTGATTGTGCCTGTACAGGCCGAATACTATGCCCTGGAAGGCATTGCTGGTCTAATGGAAACCATTGATCGGGTGCGCACCAGCCTAAACCCAGCTTTGCGGCTTCTGGGTGTGCTGATTACCATGTACGATCCCCGCACCCTGTTGTCTCAACAGGTCGAGAGCAACATTCGCGCCAACCTGGGGGAAAAGGTTTTCTGGACCGTTATCCCGCGCAATGTCCGGCTGGCCGAGGCCCCCAGCTATGGTCAGGACATCGGCCAGTATGCGCCTACCAGTAGTGGTGCCCATGCCTATCGACGCCTGGCCGAGGAGGTGATGCGCCGTGTCCAAGAAGCTTAGCGGTTTAGGTAAGGGCCTGGAAGCCCTATTGCCCAAAACACCAGCCTCCCTTACTAAGCTACCCCTGGCCCTTATCAAGCCAAACCCCGGGCAGCCGCGCCGCTTATTCGACCCGGCAGCATTAGAAGAACTGGCTGCTTCCATCAAAGAAAAGGGACTGCTGCAACCCCTGCTGGTTCGTCCCAAGGGTGACATGTACGAGCTGGTGGCGGGCGAGCGGCGCTTCAAGGCTTCTCAGCTGGCGGGTCTGCGCGAGGTTCCGGTAGTCATTAAGGACATTGGCGAGCGAGAGGCCCTGGAAATTGCCCTCATTGAAAACCTGCAGCGGGAAGACCTGAACCCCATGGAGGAGGCAGAAGGGTACAAGCGCTTGGTGGATATGGGGATGACCCAGGAAGAGGTGGCCAAGGCGGTGGGAAAGGCCAGGGTTACGGTTACCAACGCCTTGCGCCTGCTACAGTTAACCCCAGAGATAAAGAAAGCACTAGAGGAGAACAAGATTAGCGCAGGACATGCCCGGGCACTCTTGATGCTGCCCGAAGCAAAACGCAATTGGGGTCTGTCGGAGGTGCTCTCCAAGCAGCTTAGCGTACGGGAGACCGAGAAGCTCAAAGACAAACCGACGGCCTCGAGCACAAGGTCTAAAAGTGAGGAAGCCTACGCCGATATCGCCCGCAGCCTCTCCCGTCGGCTGGGCACAAAAGTGCGCTTTACCAGCTTGAAAAAAGGCAAAATAGAGATCAGCTACCACTCCGAAGAGGAATTGAGCGCAATTCTCCACGCGCTGGGCTACGAGGGCTAAGCTATCGAAGCTGAATCCGTATGGCCCCCTCTAAATCGGTGCGCCGAATTTGCAGTCCATGCTGGCTCAACCGATGCAAAACCACCCCCGAGGGGTGGCCGTAGGGGTTGTTGCCCACCCCGATCAGGGCCACCCGGGGCTGAAAGCTCTGCAACAGATGCACGCTGGTACTGGTTTCGGAGCCGTGGTGGCCCACCTTCAAAACATCCACCGCCTCTGGCTGCCAGCGCACCTCCGCCGAGGCCGGGGCATCGCCGGTAAACAACACTTTGCGCCCCTTGAATTCCAGCACAAACACCAGACTGCGCTCGTTGTCATCGGTTTCATGGCCTTGTGGCCCCAGGAATCGCAAACTGGCTCCGGCCAGGGCCAACTGTGTCCCGCTGCGGGCAAATAAAACCCGAACCCTATGTGAGCGCGCAGCCCGGTGCAGGGCATCATCCAGCGGGTTACCCCGTACCCTTGGCCCGCTCACCAGGGTGCCCACTGGAAAATTCTCTATGAGCCGCGGCAGAGCCCCCACGTGATCCCCGTCGGGGTGGGTGGCAATAAGCAGATCTAGGTCGTCTACGCCCAGCGCGCGCAGGGCTCGTTCTAGCCGGGGGTAGGCCCAGTCGCGGCCTCCATCCACCAGAATTTCTACCCTTCCGGGAAGGCGCAGCAGAATAGCGTCGCCCTGGCCCACATCGAGCTGCCAAAGCTCCGCCCGGGGTGGATACTGCGACAGTATGGAAGCCAGCGTCGCAGTGGCAGCCAGTCCGGCTGCGCGCGGCCAGCGAAGGTACCCATAAAGGCCGAGCAGTAAAGGAAAAATACCAAGGTAATACAAGACGAACCCCAGGGGGGTTATCTCGCCCCAGCGCAGCATGGGGCCATGGGACAACCACCCTGCCAGCCACAAGACCAGTAATCCTAAAACTTCTGTTGGCCCGGCCAGCAAGCCCCCCAGCAATAGCTTGAGAAAACCCAGGGGAACCAGCAGGCTCAGCAGGGGCAGCACCAACAGGTTTGCAAGAGGGGAGAGCAGCGGCAGCAGGTGGAAGTGGTGAAGTAAGAGCGGAAGAATCAGAATCTGGGCAGCCAGGGTAACGCCAACCGAAGCCCACACCCATTGCTTCCAGCCCGCAAGCCTGGGCAGGCGGGGAAGCACAAGGGCCATACCCAGTACGGCCAAATAGGAAAGCTGGGCCGATAGGCTGAAGATGGTGCGCGGCTCGAGCAGAAGCTGAATAAACAAAGCCAGGGCTAATGCGGGCAAGACCGCCACCCGGCCCCGTCCCATAAAAAGCCCCAACAGCACCATAGCTGCCATGATTACAGCCCGCACCAGCGAGGGCTGTGGCCCCACCAGCCACAAGTACAGTAGAAGCAAAACAATGGTGATCAAATAGCGCCATGCGCCAAAGCGGTACAGCAGAAGCACGAAAAAGCCGGTCAAAATTCCCACGTGCAGACCCGACAGGGCCAGGGCATGGGCCAGGCCAGCCCGCTGGAAATCCCCGTAGGTCTCGCCCAGATCACGCCGTTCCCCCAGGGTCAAAGCGGCAACCAGGGCGGCTACGGGTGGGGAAAGCCCGGCCTCGAGCCGACCCTTCAAGCTTTGGCGGGGGTTGCGCGGCAGAGGCTGGAAATGCACCACCTCTCGGGCCTGCAATACCGCTGTTACCCCGAGTCCGCGCAGCCAGGTCTGCTGGTCGAAACCCCCAGGGTTGCGCTTGCCGGCAGGACGCAGCAGGTGGCCCTCCAACACATAGATTCCATCTTGTAGCCGGGGAAAGTACTGCACGTACACACGCCCTTGCGGGGTGTGTAGAAACCCCCCTTGCAAGGTGCCTTCCAGCCTTACCCACTGCCCTATAAGCGATGCCCAGGGATCTTTGGCCAGACCCAGATGCAGCACCACCAGAAGATAGGCCAGCAGGCCCAGCCAGCGGGCTGCCTGAGGGAGCCAGAGCCCCCCCAGCAGGCCCAGAAAAGCCAGGGGGGTGAGCTGGCTCAGGGCCCCCAGCAGGGCTCCTGAGCCCAGGGCCAGGGGGATCATAGGGTGACCAGCGGGCGCAGCCGCTCGATCAGCTTGGGTCCAATGCCTTTTATCCGATCCAGCTCTTCTAGCGAACGATACGGACGACCCTCGATGATGCGTTGTGCTAGCGCAGGGCCAATTCCAGGCAGGCTCTCGATTTCGGCCTGGCTGGCGGTGTTGAGATTAACCTTCCCCACCTCCGGCGTAATCGGGCCGGGCTTCAGGGCAGGCGAAGCCGCCAGCGGGGCTGAATGGGGGGGTGCTTTGAGTTCAGCCGGGAAAAAACGAACCGTCAGATTGGGCCAGATGCTCGCCAATCCGATCCCAATAACCACGGCAATATATGCTATGTTTAGCCAGCGCCCCATCAGGCCCCAATTTAGCTGCCACTGTGGTCTAAAGAGGGTTATTTGTCGGCAAGCTCTGAAGCCTTATGCCTTGCCGCGGGTTTCCTCGGCCTAGCTTGGGTCAGCCGTGGTTGAATTTGGCGTCAGTAAGGCTCGGACAGGCGCCACTGAATCAGGGCCAGGGCAAGGCCAACCGCGACCACCCCCAGCGGAACCCAGATATCGCTGGTGGTGCCCATATTCACGACCAGATACCCGATCGTAACCGCAGCGGTAATGAGCGCGGATACTTTTAGCAAGACCGAGATGATGCGCTGGGTCGAGCCAAGGCTTCTGCTGGAAGCAGGGGCCAGGGGAGGCATGGTGGCCGTGTTGTGTGTTGCCTGGGCCTGGGTTATGGGCGTAGCTTTGGGCTCGGTTACACCGGTGGTCGTGCCGGGTTTGGGTGAGCCGTCGTAGGCCCAGATGGAGTCGCTGGGCTCGTCGGGCAAGGTTTTAGCTGGCTCGGCGATGCTGATCTGGGACGAAGAGGGGGGTGGGGCAGCATCGGTAACGGGCGGCACTTTCTGCATGGGGGCTTGAGGCGGTAAGGTGCTGGAAGGCGCAGGCCAACCCTGCTGGTCAACTTCCGCTGGAGGCGGGGGTGTTTCTGCCGACTCGAGGGTCTTGGGCGGCTCGTTGACCTGAGCGGCCTCAGATTTAGCCCTCAGAACATGCCCCTTAAGCGACTCCAGGAAGAGCTTCAGCTCGTCTTTTTGGAAGGCAGCTGGGGCAATGGTCATAAGGGTGCCCTGCTCGCTCATGACATCCACGGTGCTGGTTTGCTTGTTTACGGTGATGCGCTTGATAAGAGCAAGAGGCGCACTTTGGTGGGTGTTGCTGTCCAGGTAAAACAACTCTCGGCTGCTGATGGCCAGAAGGCCACCGGATCCCTCGAGCCGAGCAATAATGTCGGACTGGGTCAATTGCTCAAGGCGCTCGTCGTATGTGCCCATGATTAGCAGTCTACAACATCCCAGGGCGGGCTTGCTTTCATCCATCACGTAAAATCCAGTGGAAGGCGGTATAACCCTGGCTCCCAGACACAAAAGGGGTTGGGGTAATCGGGTACGCTGGGCTAGAGGAAATCGAATGATCTTCACCAAACCCTTGCTTTTAGGGCACCGGGGCTCGCCCCACCAAGCCAAAGAAAACACCCTGGAGTCCTTCCGGCGGGCCCTCGAGGCGGGTCTGGACGGCCTCGAGCTCGACCTGCACCGTACCCACGACGGGGTACTGGCCATCTACCACGACTTTGAGCTCGAGGGGCAGGCGATTGCCAGCCTGGACTGGCCGACCTTGCAGCAGCGTGCACCCTGGATGCCAAGGCTCGAGCAGGTCTTTGAGCTGGCCCAGGAGTTTCCCCAGGCCTGGCTCAACCTCGAGCTCAAGAGCCAGCCCGGCCCCTCAGATGGACGCGAAGCCCTGCTGGTGCAGGCGCTACAGGCCTGGCCGGGCCGGGCGCGGGCCTGGATTAGCAGCTTCGACCCACTGGCCCTGATCCGACTGCACCGACTGAAGGTCGGAGTGCCGCTGGCCCTGCTGTATAGCGAGCCCGAGATGGAAGAGCTGCTGACCTGCCTGCCGCTGCAGGGCGCTCATCCAGAGTTTGTTCTCCTGAACCCAGCCAGGGTAGCCCAGCTCAAGGCCAAGGGGCTCTTTGTGGCGACCTGGACAGTCAATCGAGCCTCAACTGCACGGGAGCTGCTGGATTGGGGCGTGGATGGCATTATTGGTGACCTGCCCCAAGAGCTTCTGGCGGCCCGTCGCTAGGGTCTGCTGCAGCTAGGCATCGCCCTGAGCGGACAAATTTCACAACCCCAGCGGGCTTTCTGCGTTAGGCTTTAGCCATGCAAGGGATGCAGCTCAAATTGATTGCCGCAGCCGACCCGGATGTGTTTCAAGACCGCCTCAACCGCTTTATTGAGAGCCTGCCGGAAGAGACCATAATTGTGGACATCAAGTTCTCAACCTCCACCACCGCCTCGCAAACCCTGTATGCAGCGCTGGTGCAGTACAAACAGGTAGAAGCCTGGGCCGAGTGAGCCAGGGGGCTATGCGATCTGCAGGGCCTGTTCGATGCGCTTTAGGGCCTGGGGAATGTCCTCGTCCTGCAGGTCGCGGTGGGTGACAAAGCGCACCCGGTTGGGCCCCATGGCGTTGGCCAGTAGGCCCAGCTCGCGTAGGCGCTGAACCAGGGCCGGGGCCTGAGGAACCTGCACATACACCATGTTGGTCTGCACCGCCTGCAGGTCGACCTCGAGGTGCAAGCGCAGCAGGCCCTCGGCCAGGGCGCGGGCCATCTGGTGGTCACGGGCCAGGTGCTTGGGGCCTTCGCTAAGGGCAATGAGGCCCGCCGCAGCCAGCACCCCCGCTTGCCGCATCCCACCCCCCAGCAGCTTGCGGTAGCGCCAGGCCTCGGCCCGATACGCGCGGGGCATCAGCAGAATGGAACCCACCGGCGCCCCCAGCCCTTTGGAGAGGCAGATCGAGATAGTCCGGAAGCCCTTCGCCAGCTCGACTGGCGTGGTGTTCAGGGCCGTCACCGCGTTGAAGAAACGAGCCCCGTCCAGGTGGGTGGGGAGCCCGGCCTCTTCGGCCACTTGCTGAATGGCCCGCTGAGCGGGGATGGGAACCACTGTGCCGCCCGCGGTGTTGTGGGTGTTTTCCAGCGCAATCAGCCCGGTGGGGGCCTGGTGCACCGAGGTGTGGATGGCAGCGCGCACGGCCTCGGGGTCGGGTATGCCGTAAGGGGCCTCCACCAGCCGGATGGTTCCGCCCGAGAGCACCGCCAGCGAGCCGGGCTCGTACTCGTAGATGTGGGCCCCTTTGGGGGCGATGACCTCCTGCCCGCGCTTCAGGTGCAGCATCAGGGCGACCTGGTTGGTCATGGTGCCGCTGGGCATGAAGAGGGCGGCCTCGAAGCCGAGCATCTCGGCGGCCAGGGCCTCCAGGCGGCCCACGGTGGGGTCTTCGCCGTACACGTCGTCGCCCACCTCGGCCTCGGCCATGGCCTGGCGCATGGCGGGGGTGGGCTTGGTTACGGTATCGGAGCGGAGGTCAATCCAGTGCATAAGCCTTATGCTACTCCCGATGCCCCGGATTCCCTACCTCCCAGAAGAGCTGTCCGAGCCAGCCGAGGTGGTCTCGGCCATTCGACGGCGTCGGGGCGGAGCCCTGAGCCATCTCGACCGGATGCTGCTCTATAGCCCACCCTATGCCCTGGGCTGGAACCATTTTTTGGGCGCGGTGCGGGGCGGCCTCAGCCTGCCAGCCCGGTTGCGCGAGCTGGCCATTTGCGGGGTGGCGGTGTTGAACCAGGCCGAATACGAGTTTGACCAGCACGCCCCCTTGTTTTTGCAGGCCGGTGGCAGCCAGGCCCAGCTCGAGGCCCTGCACGACCTCGAGCAAGCCGCACAGAATGCCCGGCTGTTTGATGCCCAGGAGCGGGCCACGCTCCGACTCACCTTTGAAATGACCCGCGCGGTGCGGGTGGGTGACGAGACCTTCAGGGCGGTGCAATCGGCGCTGCCCGATGCCACCCAGGTGGTCGAGCTGGTGGGCGTAATTGCGGCCTACAACATGGTCTCGAGGTTTTTGGTAGCCCTGGATATTTTGCCCGAGTAAACGTTTTTCCGGACTCGAGCTACCCTAAAGCCAAAGGAGCCCTTATGGAACACCAGTCCTATGCCTATGGCAAGAACCACTGGGCTTTAGAGCCCGACCTGCCCAGCATCCTGCGCCGCTACTGGAAGGGTTGGGAAGCCCACCAGAGCGAGCTGGACGCATTTGGCGTGGTAGCCGGGGGCGAA
This sequence comes from Meiothermus cerbereus DSM 11376, assembly GCF_000620065.1. Lineage (NCBI taxonomy): Bacteria > Thermotogati > Deinococcota > Deinococci > Thermales > Thermaceae > Meiothermus > Meiothermus cerbereus. The sequence goes on from NZ_JHVI01000029.1 coordinate 28,370, forward strand.
GCCTACCGCATTGCCGACCACGTGGATAAAGAAGCCCGTCCGGTGCTGGTGATGCACGACCTGAACGGCCAGCGCATAGACCGGGTGCGGTTCTCGCCCGCACAGGAAACCCTCAACCGCCAACTGGCTGCCATCAACCGCGCCCCCTACCAGGGTGGGAGCTGGCACCAGCACTTCGCCCTGGGCTACCTGCTGGCCGACCCTGGTTTGTACTGCATCCAGACCATCAGCAACGCCACCGTGTACGCCATCCACAAGTACGCCCCCCAGTTTGCCCGCTGGAAGGAAGAACTCCTCGCCGGCCGGGCCTTTGGCGCCACCTGGATGACCGAGGTGCAGGGCGGCTCCGACCTGGGGGCCAACAAGGTGCGGGCTGTTCCCGACGGGGCGGCCTGGCGGCTTTTTGGCGACAAGTACTTCTCCAGTGGCGCAGGCCTGACCGATTACGCCATTGTTTCAGCCCGGCCCGAGGGGGCGCCTGCCGGCCCCAAAGGCCTCGCGCTGTTTTTGGTGCCCCGGCTGGACAGCAGGGGAGAGCTCAACTACTGCGTGCGGCGGCTAAAGGACAAGCTGGCTACCCGCGCGGTGCCCTCGGGCGAGGTGGAGTTTGAAGGGGCCGAGGCCCACCTGATCGGCAGGGCTGAGGAAGGCATCTACTACATCCTGGAAACCCTCACCCTTTCGCGCCTGGCCAACGCGGTGGGGGCTATGGGCCTGGCCCGAAAAGCCCAGCTCGAGGCCCTCTTCCGTGTTCGCTCTCGGGTTGCTTTCGGCAAGAAACTGGAGCAACACCCCTTAATCCGGCGCGACCTGACCGACCTGGCGGTGCGCATCGCGGGCGGCCTGGCCCTGACCTTCCGGGCGGTGGCGGCCTGGGACGAGGCCTGGCAGGAGACCCCGCCCTACTCCCCCCGCTACCACTACGCCCGGCTGCTGGCCCACCTGGCCAAGGCCCGCACCGCCGAGCACGGCACGTTCTGTACCCAGCTTGGCATGGAGCTTTTCGGCGGGGTGGGCTTTGTGGAGGACTTCGCCATCGCCCGGCTGGCCCGCGAGGCCCTGATCACCCCCATCTGGGAAGGCCCGGCCAATGTGCAGGCTTTGGACACCCTCGAGGTGCTGTTCCGCAAAGGGGCTGCCGAGCCTTTTTTGCTCGAGTTTGGCACCAAGCTCGAGGCCGTCGAAAGCGAGGAAGCCCGGCTGGCCGAGGCCGCTTTGCAACACACCCTCAAGCAACTGCAAGCCCTCCCGCCGGAGGAGGCCCAGTGGCATGCCAAAGAAGCCCTGCGCACCCTGGCCGATGCGGCCACCGTGGCCCTGCTTTATGAGCTGGGCGGCGAGCGCCACACCAAGTTGGCTTCGCTCTATGCCCGGCACTTCCTCGCTAAGGAGGAGTATCCGGCCTGGGCCCTGCAGGAAGAAGAGCTTTGGCAGGTGGGGGTGGGACAGGCCGTCTAGTCCAGCGCCTCGAGCCGCACCGGGTTGCTGTGGAAGGTCGAACCCTCGCCCATGTCGGTCAGGTGCTCACCGGTGAGCCAGTTGATGCCCTTGCCGTCGGGGGCGGGGGCCTCCCACCAGGTGCCCTCCAGCACCACCGTGCCCTGTATGGGGGCTTCGCTCACCCGCACCCGCCGCACCACTGCGCCGTGCCGGGAGCGTATCCGCACCAGCGCCCCGTCCGCCGCGCCAAAAGCCTGCGCGTCCTCGGGGTGTACCAGCAGCACCGGCTCGCCGCCTTCGCCCTGCACCAACCGCTCGATATGCCCGTAAGTGCTGTTCAGGAAGTGCTTGGCCGGGGGGGTCATCAGGATCAGGGGGAAGTCTGGCGTAGGTTCGGTCAGGATGACCTGGGGTGGCGGGTCGAACTGCACCTTACCCGATGGCGTGCCGGCCCGCTCGGTAAAAGGACGGTGGTCGGGGGGAATGTTGAGCCGCACGAACCCCTCGGCCTGGAGGCGCTCGAGGGTGATGCCCTGTAGCCAGGGATGCTCGGTGTCCAAAAGCGAGCGGGCCAGGGTCTCGGCGTCCCAGTAGAGGGTGGGTTCGTCCAGCCCCAGCCGACGGCCCAGCTCGGCGAAGACCCAGGTGTTGGGCCGGGCCTCGCCCTGGGGCGGCATCACCGCCTTGTTCCAGGAGAGGTAGTAGTGCCCGTAGGCGGTGTAGAGGTCGGGGTGCTCTAAAAAGGTGGTGGCGGGCAGCACGTAGTCGGCATAGCGGGTGGTCTCGGTGAGGGCCTGCTCGAGCACCACCGTAAAGAGGTCTTCGCGCATCAGGCCCTTTTGTACCAGGTCGGAGCGGGGGGCCACCACCGCCGGGTTCGAGTTGAAGACAAACAGGGCCCGGATGGGCGGTTGTAGGGCGGTGAGGGCGCTGCCGATCTGGGTCATGTTGATCTGCCGTGGCGGGGTGGCCCGGGCCGCCAGAAGGTGGCGGCCTCCCAGATACTTGCGGTTGAGGGCAAAGGCTCCACTGGTGCTCAGGAGCGCCCCCCCGCCAGGGTACTGCCAGGCCCCAATCAGCGCCGGCAACAACACCACCGCCCGCAGGGCCGAACCTCCGCCAGGGTGGCGGGTCAGGCCGTAGCTGGTGCGGATGAAAGAGGCCTTGGCCTGGGCGAACTCGAGGGCCAGTCTCTCCACTGTTTCAGCAGCCACGCCGGTGACGGCCTCCACCTTCTGCGGCGTCCATTCCTCCGCCACTTGCATGAAGGCCTCGAAGCCGGTGGTCATGCGGGCGATGTAGTCCCGGTCGTGCAGACCGGCCTTCACGATGGCTCGAGCCATCCCATAGGCCAGCGCGGCATCGCTGCCAGGACGAATCCGAATGTGTTCGTCGGCAAAGCGGCTGGTCAGGTTTTCGTAGGGGTCAATATGTACGATGTGGGCCCCATTTTGCCGGGCTTTTTTCAGGAAGGGGGTGAGGTGGGTGTTGGTGTGCAGGCTGTTGATGCCCCACAGCAGAATAAAGCGGGCCTGGGGAACCTCTTCTGGGTCTACCCCATAGCGGTCGCCGTAGGTGGCTATCCAGGCTTCCTGGCCTGCGGTGGCGCAGATGGTGGTCTGGAGCTCGCTGGCCCCCAGGGCGCGGAAAAAGGTCAGGGGGTGCTCGTACTGCATCAGGCCCATGGTGCCGGCGTAGTGGTAGGGCAGTACAGCTTCCGGGCCGTGTGCTCCCACCACCTCCTGCAAACGCGCGGCAATCTCGTCCAGCGCCACCGCCCAGCTCACCCGCTCAAACCTGCCTTGGCCCTTCTGGCCCACCCGCCGCAGCGGATAGAGCGGGCGCAGGGGGTGATGGTTGCGCTCGGGGTAGCGATAGGTTTTCACGCAGGCAAAGCCCTGGGTGAAGGGGTGCTGGGGGTCGCCCTCGATTTTGAGCAGGGTATTGCGGGCCTCGTCAATGCTGGCAACGAGCGAGCAGGCATCGGGGCAGTCCAGCGGGCAGGTGGTGCGGGCCTGGCGCACGGTCATGTAGACCATGCTAAGAACCAGAATGGGCCGGTGTCCAGGCTGCGCTTACAATGCGGGCCATGAGACCGCTTCGCTGGCTGCAACTGGCCACCGGGCTTTTGCTGCTGCCCTGGGTACTGGCAGGAGCCATTGTTTTGGGAACCTTGGCGGAACCGGCGGCTGGTGGTCTGGTAACGCTGCTGGCCCTGGGTCTGACCCTGCTCCTGCCGGTTGCGCTGGGCCTGGGAACCTTGCTGGGCCTGCTGGCCCTAATCTGGGCGGTTCGCAGTGGGACGCTTCCACAAATGTGGGGATGGCTCTGGGGTTTTCTTCTGGCTTTGGGGGCCTTTGTTCTGGGCCTGGGGCGGCTTACAAATGGGATTCGGTTGCCTTGAGAGCCGATGAAAACGGGCTTTTGGGGGTAGAATGCGCTTCGATGCAAGGCCGCCGCTGGCTGATATACGCTACAGGGCTGCTCTGGCTCCCGCTGGTCATGGCGGGGGGTTCCTGGCTGCTTGCCCGCAGCGTAGCGGCCCCGCTTTTTATCGCCTATCTGGGCTTATTCTGCCTCGCGGCTTCGCTGGTGCTGTTCTGGATGGGTATCGTCCAACTGCTGCGTTGGCGGCTGCGGGTGGCCGACCTGCTCTGGCTGGGGTTGTATGGAGCGGGCGCGCTGCTGTACGGCCCGCTGCTTGGCTTGCTCAGACCTTAGTTTTGGCTCTTGCTGGGTGTCTTGATGCCTGTGCCGGGCCGATGGGATATGATTTGCGCTGTCTGAGCGCGGTGTAAGCGCGACTCGATGCCAAACAGGCCGGAGGATGTGGAAGATGGCAGACCAGCTAGATGCAAACCGCCCCTTACGTATTGCGATCATCGGTGCGGGGCCTTCGGGTATCTATGCCGCAGAGGCCCTGATCAAGCAGACGGAAATAAACGTATCGGTGGATGTGTTCGACCGCCTGCCCACCCCCTACGGCCTGGTGCGCTATGGGGTGGCGCCCGATCACCAGACCATCAAGTCGGTTACCAAGGTCATGCAGAAGGTGCTGCAGGACCCACGGGTGCGCTTTTTGGGCAATGTTGAGTTTGGCCGCGACCTTACCTTTGCCGATCTGCGCCGTCATTACGATGCGGTGATCTACACCGTGGGCGCTTCCAGCGACCGCCACCTGGGCATCCCTGGTGAAGACCTACCCGGCAGTCTTTCGGCCACCGAGTTTGTGGCCTGGTACAACGGCCACCCCGACTACCAGAACCTGGACATCCGGCTGAATGTGCAGGGGGTAGCGGTGGTGGGCATGGGCAACGTGGCGGTGGACGTCACCCGCATTCTGGCCAAGTCGGCGGAGGAGCTGCGCCAGACCGATATTGCCGACCATGCCCTGCCGGTGCTGGCCCAGAGCCAGGTCAGCGATATTTACATGCTGGGCCGCCGGGGGCCTGCCCAGGCCAAGTTCACCACCAAGGAACTGCGCGAGCTGGGCGAGCTGCACAACGCCGACATCGTGGTCAGACCGGAGGAACTCGAGCTCGACGAAAGAAGCGCCGCCTCTATTGCGGGTGAGCCCGCTTTGCTCAAGAACCTGGAGGTACTGCGGGAGTTTGCCGCCAGACCCCTTACCGGCAAGCCCCGCCGGGTACACCTGCGCTTTTTTGTTTCGCCGGTAGCGATCCTGGGTGAGGGCCGGGTACACAAGATTCGCCTGGAGAAAAACCGCCTGGACGAGAACCTGAATGCGGTGGGCACGGGCGAGTTCGAGGAGCTCGAGGTGGGCCTGGTGCTGCGCTCGGTCGGCTACAAGGGGGTGCCCTTGCCAGAGGTGCCCTTCGACCAACGCAAGGGGGTTATTCCCAACCAGAGCGGGCGGGTCTTGCGCGAGGGCCAGGTGGCGGTGGGCGAGTATACCGCCGGCTGGATCAAGCGCGGCCCCAGCGGGGTGATCGGCACCAATAAAGCCGATGCTACCGAGACTGTAAAACTTCTGCTGCAGGACGCCCCGCACCTGCCGCTGGCCCCAGAACCCAATCCCGAGGCCGTAACCCGGCTGCTGCAAGCGCGGGGGGTGCGCTACGTAACCCTGGAACACTGGCTCAAGCTGGATGCGCTCGAGTGCGCCTTAGGGCAGGCCCAGGGCCGCCCGCGGGTCAAGCTAACCAGCGTAGATAAGATGCTGGAAGCAGTGGGAAACTGAGCTGCGCTGCTCTGGGCTTTTCCAATATCAAAAGCCCATCTGAAGATGGGTTGGGCTCGAGGGAACACCGGTGTACGGGCATGGCCCGTCACGAAGAGGCCTAAGGAATCAGGAAAGCCCAAGAAACACTTCACCCAGCTGGGCCAGACTGCCTATGGCCCGGCCAGTAGGCAGGTGGCGCACCACCACCCCTAAAGGTCCTCCAGAGGTTTTTTCTACCTCTGCCACCGAGAACAGCTCCCCGTCCACCTCCACCGTGACCTCGCAGGCCCTTTAGACCTCCACCAACCGGTAGCGCCCCAGGCTGAGCCACTCCTCGCCAAACACACGCCGCAGTTCCTTGTAGGCCACGCTCTTAATACCAGGCTTCCCCGGCCTGCATGGTCTCGGCCCGATAGGCGGCAATGGCCGCATCCCGCAGGCGTTTTTCTTTGAACCCACTGTACCCCATACCACAAACAGGCTAGGTTTTATCCGTCATGGCTTTGCAAAAACAGCCCTAACAGACGGCGCTTCATAACCCGCCATACCCCATGCCTGGCATCGCCCTGATCCGCAGGCAAGAGTGCCAGAAAAGTGGTATCGTTTTTGTAAAGCTCTGCATGAATCCCGACCCTGTTTCCTCCTTCGATGCCTACAGGCGGCGCCACGGTCTGTGGCTGCTGCCACTGGGAGCCTTGGCCTCGAGCCTCGCCTATGTGCTGTCCATCGTAAACGGAACCCTCAACCCGCTGGACGCGGTGCTCTCGCCGGTGATGTTTGTGGGGTTTTTGCTCATGACCTTGCTGTTATGGCGGCGTCGGATCAGTATCGCTACAACCGAACTGATGGTGGTTGTTCTGCTGCTGATCTACAACCTGGGCAACCTGTACTACTTCGGATTGCAGGGCCATCTCTCCAGGGAGGGGTTTTCTGCCAGCGCTTTGTGGTCCACTATCATCTACCCGCTGGCTTTTTTGCTGCTTAACCGAGAGAAAGCCATTCGGGTATCGGTGGCCTACTACCTGCTGAGCGTGTTGGGAGGGCTGGTCTCGCTGCTGCTTTATCCGCCCAGCATGAGCGCCCTCAACTCAATCGCACAGTTCTATCTGGCCAACCTGGCCTTCCTGGTTTTGCTCAACATCTATGCGCAGCTGCGCGAGACCATGGTGGCTATGGAGCAGTTGGCCCACACCGATCACCTTACCCGGCTCACCAACCGGCGGGGCCTCGAGCCGCTGCTCAAGCGGGAGCTACAGCGGGCTGAACGCTACGGGCCTTCCATTGCAGTTTTGCTGATCGACCTCGACCACTTCAAAAAGGTCAACGACCACTACGGGCATGCCATTGGTGACCAGGTGCTGCGCGAGGTGGCCCTGCGGCTCGACCTTTACCTGCGCCAGGCGGATACCGTAGCGCGCTGGGGTGGTGAGGAGTTTTTAATCCTGGCCCCCGCCACCGACTTAGCCCAGGCCGAGCAACTCGCGACCCGGCTCGTCGAAGCGGTTCGGGACAAGCCAGTTTTGGGCGACATTTCTATTACGCTTTCGATTGGGGTAAGCTGCTACCGAGCCAGGGATAGCCTTGAAAGCCTTGTTCACCGTGCGGACGAAGCCCTCTACCGGGCCAAAGCGCTGGGGCGGAACCGCCACGAACTGGAGCTGCCTCACTCAGAGACGGCTTCCAGGAATCCAACCCCCAGGCCATAGCCGAAGCAGGGCCGGGCAGGCTTTCGAGGGTTCTGGCAGAGGCACAGGGGCGTTTTTTACTTTTGGGCGGTGGGTGCGTATCCTTAAGGCATAATGGCCGGTATCGCCTTGTTGGAGCTGATGCTGCTGCTGCTGGTGGTGGGGCTGCTGGTCTGGTTTTTGGGCTCTGGCCGCAGCCTGCCCCAGGCGCAAAGCGCCCAGGCCCAGCGGCTGGAGCTGGCCCTGGCCGAAATCCGGCGGCAGGGCAAGCGGCTGCCTCATTTGCGCGACGCGCTCAATCCGGTGCAGCAGTATGGGCGGAACCTGTTCAAACTGCTGCCACAACAGGCCGAACTCGAGCGCTTTCTGCACAAGCCGGGGCTGGAGGGCCCCACCCGAGACCACCTGCTGCGTCGCCACAACGACCTCGAGCGCACTTTTGAACGGGGGGTGGTCTACCTCGAGCGCCTGGGGGCCGAGCTGGTGCTGGTTGCGGGCAGCGAGGAACCCCCGGCCCTGGCCGAGCTTCCGCTGTTCTTAATCGAATTGCGCGAGGTTTTACATCCGGCCAGCCCCAACCGAGGGTAAATTGGAGCGATGCGACGAATCGCTGTACCGCTATTGCTGCTTTTGGTGGCCTGTGCACCACGCGCCACCGAGCCCCAGACCAACACCACCCTTATCCAGGGGTCGGTGGGCTTCTACCCCGCGCAGCCGGGGCTGGACTGGATCTACCTGCCACCCCGTGCCGCCATCGGCGAACCGCCGGTGCGCCTCTCGGTGATTGGGCCCACCACCTTTGAAGGCCAGCCAGCCATCCGCTACCGCTTGAGCGGACGGGGCCTCGAGCGTTCCTACTACCGCCAGGTAGACGCCAGCGGGGTACGCCTGCTGGGCATGGAAGACTTCGACCGACTGCAAGTAACCCGCTACACGCCCCCCATTCAGGAGTATCCGCCCCAGGCCAGCCTGGTGGTGGGGGCCCGCTGGGGCGGCCAGACCCGCGAGGTCATCGAGCTGCGCGCGGGCAACAACATCACGCGGGTAGTCGACCGGGTGCTGGACTACACCTACACGGTGCTGGGCAAGTCCAACGTGACGGTGCCGGCGGGCAGCTTCGAGGTTTTTCGCATCAACTGGGAGGTGCGCGACCCCAGGAACCCCACCTTGCGGGAAAACTTCGAGCTGTGGTTCTTTCCGGGGGTGGGCGAAATCTTCAGCTCGGTGAATTTTAGTGAACAGGGCGGGCTTTCGCTGATTGACCGCAACTTCAGATGAGCCGCAGCAGGCCACCCTCTACGGCCTCTTTGTTCCCTGGGGTACTGCAATTGGGCCACAAAGCTTTAAAGTTGAGGGCAACATGTCCATAACATCCCCTTACCGTCCAACCATTCCGGGAGGCTTGCGTGATTCTGCAAAAGGTTAACCAACCGCAAGACCTCAAAAACTTGTCGCAAGAAGAGCTGTTGCAACTGGCCGAAGAGCTGCGCAGCGAGATTATCCGGGTGTGCGCCCAGAACGGCGGCCACCTGGCCTCCTCGCTGGGGGCGGTGGAGCTGATTGTGGCGCTGCACAAGGTGTTTGACTCGCCCCGCGACCGCCTGCTCTTTGATGTGGGCCACCAGGCCTACGCCCACAAAATCCTGACCGGGCGCAAAGAGGTTTTCCACACCATCCGCCAGGAAGGGGGCATCTCGGGCTTTACCAAGGTTTCGGAGAGCGAGCACGACGCCATTACGGTGGGCCATGCCTCCACCTCGCTGGCCAATGCGCTGGGTATGGCCATCGCCCGCGACACCCTGGGCGAAAACTACCACGTGGTGGGCATCATCGGCGACGGGGCCCTGACCGGCGGGATGGCCCTGGCCGCCCTCAACGTGATTGGGGAGCGCAAACCCCGGCTCTTGATGATTCTGAACGACAACGAGATGTCCATCTCGGAAAACGTGGGGGCTCTGAACCGCTACTTCAAGGAGTACCAGACCAAAAAGTGGGTGCAGGACACCCAGAAATGGGGTCGCCAGGTGCTGGAGGGCATCTCGCCCAGGCTCTTCAACCTGGTAGACCGGGCCAAGGAGGCCGCCAAGCTGATGCTGCACCAGGAAAACCCCTTCTACGCCTGGGGCATCCGCTACGTGGGGCCGGTGGACGGGCACGACCTGCCGGGCCTGATTCACATTCTGGAGCAGATTAAAGAGCTCGAGGGCCCCACCCTACTGCACATCGTGACCCAGAAGGGCAAGGGCTACGGGGTGGCCGAGGAAGACCCCATCTACTGGCATGGGCCGCCCGGCTTCAACCCCCAGAACCCCGAGAAGGTGAGCAAGGGCTACTCCTGGTCGAGCGCCTTTGGCGATGCCGTAACCGAGCTGGCCCACCAGGAGCCCCGGCTGTTTGTGATTACCCCGGCTATGCGCGAAGGCTCGGGGCTGGTGAAATACTCCCAGACCCACCCCGAGCGCTATCTGGACACCGGCATCTGCGAGGACGTGGCCGCCACGGTGGCCGCCGGCATGGCCTTGCGGGGGCTCAGGCCGGTGCTGGCCATCTACTCCACCTTTATGCAGCGGGCCTACGACCAGATTATCCACGACATCGCCATCGAAAACCTGCCGGTGGTGTTTGCGGTAGACCGGGCCGGGATTGTGGGCGGCGACGGGGCCACCCACAACGGGGTGTTCGACATCGCCTACCTGCGTACCGTGCCCAACGTGCAGATTGCCGCGCCCAGGGACGCCCTCGAGCTGCGGGCCATGCTTAAAAAGGCCCTGGAACTGGGGGGGCCCATTGCCATCCGCTACGCCCGCGACAACGTGGAGAAAGCCCCGGAAGGGGCTTGGCCCGAGATCGAGTGGGGCCGCTGGGAGGTGCTGAAGGAGGGCAGCAAAGCCTACATCCTGACCTTTGGCAAAACCCTCAAGTACGCCCTCGAGGCCGCTGGCGACAACCCCGAAGTGGGGGTAATCAACGCCCGCTTCATCAAGCCGCTGGACAAAGGGATGCTCGAGCGCCTGGCCCTGGAAGGCTACAAGCTGGTCACCACCGAAGACCACCAGAAGATGGGGGGCTTTGGCAGCGCGGTGCTGGAAGCCCTGAACGAGATGGGCCTGAAGCCCGATATCCGCGTGCTGGGCTTGCCGGATGTCTTCTTCGACCACGGCTCCATCCCCCGCATGCACCGCGAGGCCGGCATCGACGCCGAGGCCATCCAGGCCGCCCTGGCCGAGCTAGGGGTGGGCCAAAAAGCCATCGCTCAAAGCTAAACGCCCCGCATGGAAGTTTTTCCGCTGGCCGCCAATACCTACCTGCTGGACACCCCCCAAGGCGCACTGCTGGTAGATACCGGCATGCCCCAGGAAAACCAAAAGCTCTTGCGCCACCTAAAGGGCCGAAAGCCCGCCGCCCTGCTGCTCACCCACCACCACCTCGACCACGTGGGCGGGGCGCGCATGCTGTGGGAGCGCTACGGTCTGCCCATTTATGCCCACCCGCTCGACATCCCCTACATTAGCGGCGAGCGCCGCCGCCCCCCGTTCCCGCCCATTCCCTGGCTGGGCGACTGGATTGCCAACAGCCCCCGGCCCCTTCCGCCCGAGGCCCTTATCCCGGTGGAGGAAGGCGCGCGGGTGCTGGGCTGGCAGGTGGTACACCTGCCCGGCCACACCCCAGGGCAGATTGGCCTGTTGCGCGAGGGGGTTCTGCTGGCTGCCGATGCCCTGCGGGTGGGCACCAAAGGCCCCTGGGTTCCCCCTGCCGTGGTCAACCACGACACCGCCCAGGCCCGGCGCACGGTAGGGAAAATAGCCCAGCTCGAGGCCGAGCACATCTACGTGGGCCACGGCCCCCCCACCACCAAGCGCGCCGTAATGGCCCTGGCCGAAAAACTGGCCCTATAACCCAGGCCCCAAAGCGGGCACGCTGCCCCGTTACAAAAAGCGTTACATGCTATTTTGTGCCCAAAAATGCTATCGCAACCGTACCCCCTTGCCAAAAAAACACCACACCGGCACCCACCAGAACAGCATGGAAGCAATTTCCAAAAATAACCCATTATGTTTTGCGCAAAATGCTATAATGCCTATGTCGGCCATTTCGACAGCGGTTCTTGAAAGCCTAGATGTGCGATGTAAATCGCAAACCCACCGCACAAAAAATCTAAAAGTGCGGGTTTGTAAGCATCCATCGCAAAAAACGCCACTTTTTACCCACTTATCCACAGGCTGCCTGTGGATAACTCGGTTTTCTCATAAATACCCCCTAATAAGAGCCCTTTACAGGACGGCGATTAACGGGGTATGCTGTCGCAAACAAAAAGCCCCGTAAGGGGATTGCAACTGCGATCCAAGA
>NZ_JHVI01000030.1 GCF_000620065.1 Meiothermus cerbereus DSM 11376
CGCCTCGTCCCGCAGCCGCTGTACCCTGACCTGGATAAACCCCCAGCTACTGCGTACCTGGCTGGTGCGTTGTCCCACCCTCCTCCACCCCTTCGGTAGCTCCAGGGGGGGAAGGCGCCTGGGTCTCTTCCACCAGGCCTTGCATCAGCGTCCTGAGGAGTTCCGGGTTATGTCGCAGCATGGCCCGTTCGATGTCCGCCAGTCCACTCCCCGCTTCCAGGCTTAGTTCCAGGTCTTCCATGTACCGCTCAAAGGCTTGGCGTGCTTTCGTTTTCCAGTCTTTCATGCCTTATTCTGGCATACGGATTTTTAGAGATGCACCCTTTAGTCACTTAGTCATTGATAGAGCAGTCTTCATGTAACTTGAACCCCAAGCACCCATAAGCCGCACGCAGTCCACACCCAGTACGTAAGATGCGTCTGGGATAAGCTAGCCACGTTGAGGCGGTGGCATAGCGCCCCCTGTAGGTTGGCTGCGCTCAGGCTTTGGCTAACGCCACTTTCAAACAGACATGCCACAGACAAGCGTGTCACCCCGCTTTGCGGCGAAGAGAGCATATCACCTTGGTGAGACAAGCGCTTGTCAAGGTAAACAACTGCACTTGCGGTCTGTCCCGAAGGGGATCGGAAACTTCTCATTTTCGTACAAAGGCCAAAATAACGAAGACCACAATAAGATATTGGTCTTCTTTCGGCGAAGTGGATCATTCCATGGTAGAGGCCTACGAGCAAGGGCCCCTTGTTACACCGGTCTTTCTCGAGACTGCCCTGTATATTGATTGTGCTGGGAGTGTCGAACCATGCCGTTCAAGTTTGAAACCCTATCTATCCCGGATGTAGTCCTGGTCGAAGCCCGCGCCTTCCCCGACGAGCGCGGCTTTTTCATGGAGACTTTCAAGCAGTCGGAGTTTGTGCGCGGGGGCATCCGGCGCAACTTTGTGCAGGACAACTTCTCCTACTCCCACAAAGGCACTGTGCGCGGTTTGCACTATCAGCTAAACCCAGCGGCGCAGGGCAAATTGGTGGCCTGTCTACATGGAGAGATTTACGACGTGGCGGTAGACCTGCGCAAGGGTTCCCCTACCTATGGCCAGTGGGTTGGTGTAATTCTGAGCGCCGAGAACCGCCGCATGCTTTGGGTACCGGAAGGGTTTGCCCACGGTTTTCAGGCGCTGAGCGAAGGTGTCATGGTTTGGTACAAGGTTACCGCCGAGTACAACCCTGCCACCGAGCGTGGCCTGCGCTGGGATGACCCGGCATTGGGCATCGACTGGCCGCTGAGAGGCGAGGCTCTGCTCTCGCCCAAGGACGTGGTTCTACCCACCCTGGCCGAGCTTAGCGAGGCCGACAACAACTTTGTTTACGAGGTGCAGATGTGAAAACGGTTTTGCTGACTGGGGCGGGGGGTTATATCGGCAGCGTGCTGGCCGAGATGCTGCTCGAGGCGGGCTATGCGGTGCGGGCGCTGGACCGGTATTTCTTTGGCCCCACCCTAAAGCACCTCCAAGCCAACCCCGCCCTCGAGCTGGTCAAGGCCGATGTGCGCGACTTCAACCCAAAGCTACTGGAGGGCATCTGGGGTGTGATTGACCTGGCTGCCCTCTCCAACGACCCCGCTGGCGAACTCGACCCCGAAGTCACCCTGGCCATCAACCACCGGGGGCGGGCGCGGGTGGCCCAGCTCGCCAAGGAGTGCGGCGTAGAGCGCTATGTGCTGGCCTCGAGCTGTAGCATCTACGGCTTCCAGGACGGCGTTCTGGACGAGACCTCCCCCACCAACCCCCTCACCACCTACGCCGAGGCCAACCTGAAGGCCGAGCAGTCCAACCTGCCGCTGGCCGACGAGCACTTTTGCGCAACCGCCCTGCGCCAGGCCACCGTGTATGGGCTTTCGCCCAGGATGCGCTTCGACCTGGCCATCAACGGCATGACCTTGGGTTTGTGGCGTGATGGCAAAATCCCGCTGCTGCGGGACGGCAGCCAGTGGCGGCCCTTCGTGCATGTGCGGGACACCTCGAGGGCCTTCCTGGCGGTGCTGCAAGCCCCAAGGGAGCTGGTCAACGGGCAGGTCTTCAACGTGGGCGCCGACGAGCAGAACTACCAGATTCTGCCCCTGGCCCAGCAGATCGCCCAGGCCCTGGGCAAACCTTTCGATTTCGAGTGGTACGGCCTGCCCGATCATCGTTCGTACCGGGTAAGCTTTGCCAAAATCAAAAAGACCCTGGGCTTCACCCCCCAGTTCACCCCCGCCGATGCCGCGCGGGAGATTGCCGCAGCCCTCGAGGCCGGTGGGGTGGTAGCGGACGACCGCACCATCACCCTCAAGTGGTACAAGAACCTGCTGGAGTGGCACCGGCTCATCCGCGAGGTGGAGCTAGATGGGCGCATCCTCTAGAGTCGCGGTGATTGGGGCCAGCGGGCAGCTGGGCAGCGACCTGGTGCGGGTGCTCGCCCAGCGCTACGAGGTGGTGGGCTTTACCCACGCCGGGCTCGAGGTCAGCGACCCCACCTCGGTGGAAGCGGCCCTGGGTGGGCAGCCGTGGTTTGCCATCGTCAACACCGCGGCTTTTCACAAGGTCGAGCTGTGTGAGGCTGAGCCCGAGCGCAGTTTCCAGGTGAACGCCCTGGGCGCCCTGCACACGGCCAAAGCTGCTCAGAAAAGCGGGGCCCGCTACGTCTACATCAGCACCGACTACGTTTTCGATGGGGCCAAGGGGGCCCCCTACCTGGAGTCCGACCCGCCCAGCCCGCTCAACGTCTACGGGGCTTCCAAGGTTGCCGGAGAACACCTGAGCCGCCTGGCCTCCGAGCGGTGGCTGGTGCTGCGCATCGCCAGCGTCTTTGGGCGGGCCGGGGCCAGCGGGAAGGGGGGCAACTTCATCGAGACCATCCTGCAAAAAGCCCGCGCGGGCCAACCCTTGCGGGTAGTAAACGACCAGTTGATGAGCCCCAGCTACACCCTGGATGTGGCCCGGCTGCTGCTGGATTTGCTGGAAAAGGACGCACAGGGTGTGGTGCACGCGACCAACGCGGGGGTCTGCTCGTGGTTTGAGCTGGCCCAGGAAGCCCTCCAGCGCTGCGGCCTGGAAGCGGCGATCGAGCCCATTCCCTCCAGCAGCCTGGCATCGCCCGTCCGCCGACCGGCATTTTCGGCCCTCGAGAGTGAGCGGCTCTCGCGCTGGGGCCTTCAGATGCGGCCCTGGCAGGAAGCGCTGGAAGCCTACCTAAGGGAAAAGGGGCATCTGGCCTGAATCCTCATACCAACCGGACGGTACAGTTCGAGTAGCCTGGGCATGATGCAAGCGCTTACGATTGTGGTGGTCTCCCATAACGCCCGCGCGGTGCTGCAGGAATGTCTGCAGCGGGTTCAAAGGCACTATGCCGGGGCCGAGGTGATTGTGGTGGATTCGGGCTCGAGCGATGGCAGTGCTGCACTGGTGCAGACTCAGTTCCCTCAGTTCCGGCTCATCTCCAGCGAGAACCGCGGCTACCCCGCTGCGGTCAACCAGGGGCTGGCCGCTGGTAGCAGGCCCTACCTGGTGCAGATGAACAGCGATGTTTACCTGAACGCGGGCGACCTCGAGGCCCTCCTGCAAGCCGCGCAGGCCCACCCCAAAGCCGCCCTGATCGGCCCCACCCTCATCACCCCCAGCGGGCAGTACCAGTCCTTTGGCCCCTTTTATGCCCCCAACTACTGGTTCCTGCACGCCCCGCGCAGGGTGCGCTGGGTCTCGGGCGCCCTGACCCTGATGCCGCGCCGGGCCTACGAGGCCATCGGCGGGATGGACGAGCGGTTTTTCTTCTACAACGACGACCTGGAGTGGTGCACCCGTGCCCGGCGCAAGGGCTGGCAGGTGCTGCTGGTACCCCGCCGGGTGCTGCACTTAGGCGGCAGCTCCACCCCCAAAGACCCCCGCTTTATCGCCGAGGGCTACCGGGGCGGCCTGCTCTTCACGCGCGACTACTACCCCAGCCTGCACGGCCTGCACCAAAAAGCGGTCTGGCTCGAGGCCCACCTGCGCCTGCACCTCGACCCCAGCCCGCTGCGGCGTGAAGGCTACCGGCAGATTCTCAAGATGCTGAAGGAGGGGAACCTCGAGGTCTCACTCCTTACCCCTTAGCGGTCACACCAAGCTTTCCAGCCGCAAAACATCGTCTTCACCCAGGTACTCGCCTGTTTGCACCTCGATCAAAAGCAGTTCTAGCAAGCCCGGGTTATAGAGCTGGTGAGCTACCCCAGCCAGCGCACCCACCGACTCACCGGGCCTGATTATGCGCACCTGGCCGTCCAGCCAGACCTGGCCGGTACCGCGCAAAACCGTCCAGTGTTCGCTGCGGTGATGGTGCAGGTGGTTGGTAAGGGCCTGACCCGGCTTGAGGGCCACCCGGCGAATCTTAAATCCGCTGGCCTCTTCCAGGGTGACGTAGTTGCCCCAGGGCCGCTGGATGGTGCGGTGTCGTCGGACAGAGGCGTGGTTGTTGTGGGCAAGCTGCTCTACAACTTTTTTGACTTGCTGCACGCTATCGCGCCGGGCTACCAGCAGGGCATCGCGGGTATCCACGATTACCAGGTCGCTGGCGCCAATGACCGCTACCACCCGGTCTTCGCTTTGCACAAAGGTGTTTTTGGTCTCCAAAAGCACCGCCTCGCCCAGCACCCGGTTGCCATCGGCATCCGGCGGCACCATCTGGGCTGCCGCATCCCACGAACCCAGGTCGCTCCAGCCAAAATTGGCCGGTACCACAGCCACTTTTGGGGCTTTTTCCATCACGGCGTAGTCCACCGAGATGTCGGGTACCTGCGCGAAGAGGGCCCGATCCAGGTAGGTTCGCTCTCCTTTCTGGCTGGCTTGCCAGCAGGTCTGTATGGCCTGGTACAGCTGGGGTTGCAGGTGCTCTAGCGTCTGCAAATACACACCCGCTTTGAAGCAGAATATGCCGGCGTTCCAGTAGTAGCGCCCGCTGTTCAGGTAGGCCTCGGCCGTGGGCTGGTCGGGCTTTTCCACAAAACGCGAAACCTGGTAGACGCTCCCCTCCAGGGCCTCGCCCCGCTCGATGTAGCCAAAGCCGGTGGCCGGATAACTCGGCTGGATGCCAAAGGTGACCAGATAGCCCTGCTGGGCAGGGTGCTTGGCCTGGGCCACCGCTTGGGCAAACGCTTCCTCGTGCGAGATGAGCTGGTCGGCAGAAAGCACCAGCATCAGCTCGTCGGGGTTGCGCTCAGCGATCCACAAGGCAGCCATGGCGATGGCCGGTGCGGTGTTGCGGCGCAGCGGCTCGATGATGTAGTAGGTCTGCACCTCGGGCAGACCCAGGGCCTGATACTCACTTAGCGCGCTATAGTGATGCTCCTGGCCCGTCACCGTAAGCACCTCGCGTGCCCCGGCCTTCACGGCCCGCAGGAAGGCCTTTTGCAACAGGCTTTGGCCATCGGGAAGCTTCATGAAAGGCTTTGGATAAAGTTCCCTGGAAACCGGCCACAGCCGAGTTCCTGCGCCACCTGCGAGAACTACAGCAATCATCCCTATCTCCTAAAGCCTCACCCGGCTGCGATCCCCCAGCACCAGCTCTAGGGTGTGGCGGCGCGTATGGCCCTGCCCATCCACCACCACCCCCTGACCCAGAATGCTGCTGTCCAGGCGGTAGGGCAGCGCGTGCACCTGGGCCTCGTCCATCAGAATGGAGTACTCAACCTCGCTGGCAATCACCCGAGCCCCCTTACCTATAGCGGTGTAGGGTCCGATAAAGCTATCCTCAATCAGGGCCCCGGCCCCCACATACGCCGGGCCACGCACGGTGCTGCGCACCAGGCGGGCTCCGGGCTCTATCACCACCTCGCCTACCACCTGGGCCTCCTCGAGCACCCCCTCGACGCGGCGAACCACCGATGTGAGCGCCAGCCGGTTGGCATCCAGCAGGTCTTCGGGCTTGCCGGTGTCTTTCCACCAACCCCGCACCTGGTGGGCCACCACCCGCAAACCCGCGTCCACCAGGCCCTGGATGGCCTCGGTGATCTCGTACTCTCCCCGGCTCGAGGGCTTGAGGCGCTGGATGATGGGGTGGATCTTTGGGCTAAACAGGTACACCCCCACCAGGGCCAGGTTGGAGGGGGGCTCCTTGGGCTTCTCCAAGAGCTGCGCCACCTGTCCGGCCTGGTCGAGCACCACCACCCCAAAGGCCCGGGGGTCTTCTACCGGGGTTAGCAAAACGATGGCCTCAGGGCGGGTCTGGCGGTACTCCTCCACCAGGTGCTGGATGCCCCCCGAGAGCAGGTTGTCGCCCAGGTAGAGCACAAAGGGGCTGTCTGCCAGGAAGTCCTGGGCGGTTCTGACCGCATGGGCGATGCCCAGCGGTGCTTCCTGCACGATGTAGGTAAGCTTCACCCCCCAGTGCGAGCCATCGCCCAGGGCCGAGCGAACCTCGTCGCCGGTTTCGGGGCTTAGGATCACGCCAATATCGCGGATGCCGGCCTGCAGCAGGTCTTCCAGCGCATAAAACAGGTTGGGCTTGCCCCCAATCGGAATTAGCTGCTTGGCGCGGGTGTAGGTAAGAGGGCGAAGGCGGGTGCCTTTGCCGCCAGCAAGTAACAGTCCCTTGAACTCCATAGCGGCCTATAGTTTATCCCATTGCGCCAACTTACCAGGCTATACCCATAACGTCTGGCCAAGCCCTTTGCTTGGATCAGGAGGGCGTGTTGCGGCCAGGGCGTTTGAGGATCTTACCGTAGCGCTTTTGTGTGCGGTACCCCTAGGTACATGACAAAAGCCTCAGAAACCTCCAAGGTCTGGTAAAATCCAATGAGCCCCACAAATCTCAAACAAGGCATATGGAGGGCAAAAATATGGTGCAGTCCAGAGACAACACCAATCCCACCCTGGAGCAGTCGCCACCGAGCTTTGTTGTGGTCGGCCAGCCCACCGCAGGCCTCCGCTTCCTGGCCGAAGCCCTACCTCCGGTAATGATGGCCGCCGGCTACCACTTTGAACCCGAGGCCGAAGCGCCCAGAGCGGTGCTCAACTTCATCCAGGCCGAAAAACCCACCCCTTACCGGCGCAAGGCCCAGGCCACCATGGTGGTCTCGTTTCTGGAGCTGCCGCAATTGCCCGCCCAACCCATTACGGCACTATATCCCTATCTGGTACGGGCCCTATCCAACATGCTGGTGGTGTACGTACCGGGGCAGGGGGCGTATTTTTTGACCCTCGAGCTCGGTCAGTACCACGAACCCGAAGGCCCCCGCTTTGCCGAGCGGCTATTCGAACGCATCCACCCCATCGCTTCTTCGGTGCTGGTGGTGAATAACCGCTTTGAAGCCGACCTCGAGCCCGAGCTCTGGCAGGGTGACGAGCTCACCGAGGAACTACGCCAGGCCGGGCGTCGTCTGGCCGAGTGGAATCTGCTCCCAGCGGCTTTTCCCATCGAAGAAATTCTGCCGCCCGAAGACCTTCGTCACGTCAAACGGCTCTATGGCATCGGGGGGCTTTCGTATGGCAACCTCTCGGTGCGTAAGGACGAGCGGCGCTTCTGGATGTCGGCCAGCGGGGTGGACAAGGCCAACCTGCGGGAGATTGGACGCGACATTTTGCTGGTCACCGACTACGATCCTATCCAGAATTCCATGCGGCTCTCGGTTCCGCCGGGCCTCGAGCCGCGTCGGGTCAGCGTGGATGCCATCGAGCACTGGATGATCTACCGCGAGCACCCCCAGGTGGGGGCCATCATCCACGTGCACGCCTGGATGGAAAACATCAGCTCAACCCAGTTCAATTACCCCTGCGGCACCTACGAGCTGGCATGCGCGGTGGCCGAGAAGGTACGCCAGGCCCCCGACCCCAGCCGGGCGGTGGTGGGCCTCAAAAACCACGGTCTGACCATTACCGGGCCCAGCCTGGAAGACATTTTTGAGCGCATCGAGGGCCGCCTTTTGCGTCAGGTGCCCATGACCTAGAGGTCGGCCACCCTGGCCGCCTGGTACGCCTCCACCCGTTCACGCAGGCGCCTTGCTCGCTTTAGCAAAGGTTCGGCCTGGCCGGCGAGCTGGGCCTGGAATTCCAGCGCCACCACCTTGCCGGGGGTAAAGGCCCGTCCGTCGGGGTTGGGAAACAGGCTGTTCAAAAGCTCAAAGTCTGGGTCGGAGCGCCAGTCCGCCTCTTTTTTGAGCCGGTCGAGGTAGCCCCACTGAAAGCGCTCCTCACTGAGCTGACCAGCAATGTAACCATCCAGCAAATCCAGGTAGGCCTGCAGCCCCACCACAGCGGGGTTGCGTATAGGTTTGCCAATGTGAACCGGCAGCGAGGCCAGCAGGAGGGGCTCGAGGTGCTCGGGGTTGATGTTCCAGTTGTCCAGGTCGAAAAGGGGCCGGGCCTGGTGGAAGAGGATGAACTGCGGGCTCTGATGCTTGATGCCGGTGCGGGCCTCGAGGTGGTTGGAGGCCGGGCGATCCTCAGGAATACGGATGATGCCAAGGGCCACGTCCGGGCGGGGCTTTAGGCATTGCTGCACATACTGCATGGCCTCCAGGGTCTTGTCGCTGGTGCTGGCCTTGAAGATGGCGGCCAGCTCGTAGCGCTCCAGAAAAGCGTCCACATCCTGGGGCATTCTCAGGGGGAAGACTCGTTCGTGCAGGCTCATTCTGCTCTACGATACGCCAACCCAGCGGCTGGCTGCCGTAAGGCAGGTTTCGGTTTGAGCTCATGCCCCACCCGAGATGAGGGCTTCCATGCCCTCCACCGCGCCCAGGCGCAAGGTGCAGTCAGCCCAGCCAGACAGTGGGGTAGGGTTGGGGTTAACTTCGATCAGGTAAGCCCCCTTCCTGCTGGCCAGACGGCCCAGGCTGGCAGCGGGCTCGACCTCGGCGCTGGTGCCAATCACCAGGGCTACCTCGGCCTCGGCAAAGGCCCGCTCGGCTTGCTGGTAAGCACCCTGCGGCAGCAGCTCGCCAAACCAGACCACATCCGGGCGGCCCCTATGGCCGCAACCAGGGCAGTATGGCGGGGGCGCAAACTGGGCCGGGTCGGGAAGCAAAAACCGCTGTTCGCAGCGCTCGCAACGCCCCCTGGCAATGTTTCCGTGTAGCTCAACTAGACGGGTTGATCCTGCCCGACCGTGCAGGCCATCCACGTTTTGCGTCACCAGTAAAAAACCCTCCCCGACCCGCTGCTCCAGCGCGGCCAGCAGGATATGGGCCGGGTTGGGCTGGGCTTCCATCACCCGCTGGTAGCGCCAGGCATACCACTCCCAGACTTTTTGGGGGTTGCGGGCGTAGGCCCAGGGGGTGGCGTATTCTTCGATATCGAAGTCCTTCCACAGCCCCGCGGCATCGCGAAAGGTGGGAATACCCGAGGGCTGGGAGATGCCCGCCCCGGTGAGCACCGCAACCCGGCGGGCAGTCAACAAGCGCTTGCGGGCAGTATCCAGGTTCATGGGAACAGTGTACGGGAGGGGCCAGGCTTCGTAGAATACAGCCAGCCTGTAGCGAACATGCGACTCTATAGCGCCCAAGCCATGCGCGAAGCCGACCAGCGGGCCACTGCCCTGGGTTATCCCAGCCTGGTCTTAATGGATACCGCCGGAAGACGAACCGCCAAACGGCTTTTGCAGCACTATGTGGGGCGCAAGATTGCCGTGCTTTGCGGCAAGGGCAACAACGGCGGCGATGGTCTGGTGGCCGCCCGCTGGCTGGCCTACTGGGGGCACCCGGTGGCCGTGTATGCCGCCGAGGGCCAGGAAGGGGACGCGGCCACCATGCGAGCGGCCCTACAGGCCCACGGCCTGGCCATAGCCCCCCTCTCGTCCTGGGAGCCCGAGAACCACACCGTGGTGCTGGACGCGCTCTTCGGTACGGGCTTGCGGGGGCCGCTGGAGGGCTTTTATAAAGCGCTGGTCGAGAAGGTTAACCGGTCTGGCCTACCGGTGGTGGCAATAGACCTTCCTTCGGGGCTGCCCTACCAGCCCCACATTCGCGCCGACCTGACCGTGGCCCTGGGCGGCCTCAAGCCTGAGCACCTGTTTTACCCCCACCGCTCGGCCTGCGGTCGGATTGTGCTGGATTCTATTGGAATGCCTCCCCGGGCGCTGGACAACCCTGAGCTACCCGAGCTGCTCTGCCAGGCAAGCATGCGCCCTTTGTTGCCTATCCGGCCTGGCAACGCCCATAAAGGCGCGGTAGGGCGGGTGCTGGTGGTGGGGGGGCATCGCAGCTATACCGGCGCGCCCAGCCTGGCAGCCCTGGGGGCCTACCGCAGCGGGGCGGGGCTGGTCACGGTGGCCTACCCTGCCGACTGCCAGGTTAACCCGCCCCTGGAGGCGGTCAGGCTGCCCCTATTGGAGTGGAACACCACCCACCTGCAAACCACCAGGGCCGAGGCGGTAGCGGTGGGTATGGGCGCTGGCGAGGGGGGCATGGAGGCCGCGCTGGCCGCGCTGGGGCTGCAAAAGCCTACAGTGCTGGACGCCGACGCGCTACAGGATAAGGTTTTGCAGGCCTACCGCAAAGCCGGCCTCCCCACCGTGCTAACCCCCCACCCCGGCGAGGCCAGCCGCCTGCTGGGCCTTCCCAGCGAACAGATTGCCCACTCTCCCCTCGAGGCTGCCCAAGCCCTGGCAAGGCGCTACCCTGGGCTGGTGGTGGTGCTCAAAGGAGGCCCCACCGTGCTGGCCTGTCTACCACCCCAAACACCCACCTCCCAGCCCCTACTCGCCGTCAACAGCACCGGCAACCCCAGCATGGCCACCGGTGGGATGGGCGATGTGCTGGCGGGGGTTATCGCCGCCTTGCTGGCAGCAGGACTTTCGGCTTGGGAGGCCGCCCGCCTGGGGGTTTATGTGCACGGGCTGGCCGGGGACCGCGTCAGCAGAACCGGACTGCTGGCCCACGAGGTGGCCGAGGCCATACCCGAAGCCCTGAAGCAGCTAGGCTCCGGCGTGGTCAGAGACTTCTGGGAGCCTGGGTTTTATTGACGCCCAGCAGCAGCACGCTCATCGCCAGCATCCACAAAATATCGTAGGTAACGATGGACCACTGGGCGGGCGGTACACCCCCCAGAAGGTAGACCACTCGAGCCAGACTACCCAGCACCAGCGCCCACACCACCCCCTGCAAATAGCGCCCAATGCGCCCCCCAGCCAGCATGGAGGTTTGCTGGACAAAAAGCAGGGTCAGGTAAAAAGCCGCCCCGGCATAAATCAGCTCGGTCACGCTCAGAGGACGAAGCAGGGTGCTAAGGGCCGAAAGCAATACCCCTCCCAGTCCAGCCACCAGGGCCAGGCGCTGCGAAAACCCCAGGGGATAAAAACCCTGGCCCTCCATGCGGAAAGGAAGCAGGCTACCCATTAGCAGCAAGAGGGCCACGCCCACCAGGTAGACGCCCTCGCGCACCTCCTGGGTGCTGAGGCCGGTGACCACCTGGTAGGTAAACAGCAGGTCGCCCGCACCCAGAAACAACAAACCCACCGCCAGGCCAGACAGGGCTGCGCGCAAAATGACCGGCGAGCGGGCCGCAACCTGCCACAGCGCGTAGGCCCCAACAAAGTTGGACAGACTCACAGCCAGGTTGCGGGCATAGGAATCGCCCAGCAAACCCATCAACCAAACCAGCCACAGTAGACCCAGCAGACCGTACATCATGAACCCCGCCATCATACGCCTTTTGCCACAGCTGCGTGTCAAAGTAGCCCGCTACAAAGTGGGTCGCAGCAGGCGGTCGAAAAGGATGGCTGCGCCAGGCTCGAGGCTCTCAATCAGCCAGCGGCGCAGGTCTTTTTCAAGGGCAGTGGGGTCGTCGGCGGGGTAAATTTTGCGCAGGCGCTCGAGGGCCGACGGCGCGCCGCGCCCCATGTACTCCTTGAGTACCTCATGGGCGGCGTTCCACACCACGTTCAGCCGGATGCTCCGCTCTTGCTGGTCTTCCTGCCGGGCCAGCTCGAGCAGGTCGGGGGGGGCCTGGCTGGGGGCCTGCACCAGGTGCAGGTGCCCTTGAGGAAACTCTTGCGGCAGCTCTGAGGCAAAAAGACGCTTTCCACGGGCAAAAAACCAGACCCGCCCCACCAGGCCATCCTCGTGCACCAGCGCTCCAGTAAACTGTTCCTGCGTCAGCGAGTCCACCAGGTCTGCAACTACCACACCGCCGGCGGCCATCCCGCTCATGCGCAGCAAACCCTGGGTAAGGGCTACCAGCGGAGGCAGGTCATCGGGTTGAAGGGGGTAGAGCGAGAGCGTAGCCTGGCCCAGTTCACGCAGCAAGGCCCTATAGGCCACAGTACCGCTCAGGTGGCCGTAGGTCATCTGCCGCCAGGCCCCCAGGAGCTGGCCGCGATAGAAGGCCAGCCAGCCCCGCTCCTCCCCCGAAAATCGGGCCAGCGCGTAGCCGCAAAAGCCCTCCCCCTGCAACCGCTCGACCAATTCGGCGGCCAGCAAGCCGCCCGGCACACCCTCGGCCAGGGGATCGCGCTTTGGCAGCGCGTCGAGCAGGCGGCCCATCAAAGCGGGCGAGATGTGCTCGAGCAAACCCCGGTTCTCACCCACAGCCCCTCCTACCCTCCAACCCAGGCTTGCACAAAAGCCGTGAGCCCCAGCCAAACACCGCTGCCACGGGCTGCCATCCGAGCGCCCAAAGCCTCATTGATGCCCGGCTGGCTTTTAAGAAAACAGGGCCGCACAAAGATGGTCTCGTTGTACCATCCAGCCTGGACATTGCAAGACGTGCCCACTATTGACCCAAGGCTTTCTGGCTTGCAAAACCGTGGCCCAAAGCATATCGGTTCCAGAGCTGGCAAGCGCTA
Organism: Meiothermus cerbereus DSM 11376; assembly: GCF_000620065.1. NCBI lineage: Bacteria > Thermotogati > Deinococcota > Deinococci > Thermales > Thermaceae > Meiothermus > Meiothermus cerbereus. The sequence continues at coordinate 12,781 of NZ_JHVI01000030.1, forward strand.
TACCCTATCATTAGCTTGTAGTATAGCCTGCTTCCGCTGTTTTTGCCGCCGATGCAGGGCAAAAAGGGTATCTCTGTGAAGCCGGTATAAGGGTATGATGGCTAAGACTACCGCCCTCAAGCGGGAGAGATATGTCTGGCGAAACCGTGCACGTTCTAGTTCCAGCCACCCTGGCCAACCTGGGTTCCGGCTTCGATGCGCTGGGGGTCGCGCTCGACCTGTACCTCGAGGTTCACGCCACCCCGGCCCCTACTAACCAGCTGCACTACAGCGGCCAGGGGCATGTTCCCAATACCCCCGACAACCTCATCCATCAGGGCTACCGGGCAGCCTGGCAGGCCCTGGGCGAGGCCCACCCCCCGGCCCTGTCGGTCTGGGCCCATAATCCCATCCCGCTGGCGCGTGGCATGGGCAGCAGCTCGGCGGCCCTAGTGGCCGGGGCAGCCCTGGCCGACCTGCTATCGGGTCATCAGCTGGGGAAGGATGGAATTTTCCGGGTAACCGCAGCCATCGAGGGACACCCTGACAATGTGGCGCCGGCGGTTTATGGGGGTTTTGTGGCCGCGCTGGCCGACCCACCCCTGGCCTTGCCGCTGCCTTCGCCCAGGGGGCTGCGCTTTGTGCTGGGCGTGCCGGCCTACGAGGTGCCCACGCCGCTGGCCCGGGCCGCTTTGCCCCAAACCATTCCCCACGCCGATGCGGTTTTTAACCTGGCCCGCAGCGCCCTCTGGCCGGCGGCCCTCTACGCTGGACGGCTGGATGCTTTGCGAGAGGCCGCTAAAGACCGGCTGCACCAGCCCTACCGGGCCCATCTGATGCCGGGCCTCGAGGCGGCGCTCGAGCGGGTCTACGCCGCAGGTGCCCTGGCGGCTTTTGTGGGAGGCGCAGGCCCTACCCTGGCCGCCCTGAGCGAAACCCCGCACATCGAGGCCATCCGGCTGGCCATGCAAGATTATGTGGGGCAGGGTTTCACACTGGTGCTGGGTCTGGGAGAAGGTTTGCGATGGAAGGCAGCTTCGACACTATCCCGCTAAGCGATGTGCTCCAGATGATCCACGCCAACAGTGGAACGGGCATCCTGCACCTTCAGTCCAATCGGCTCCCGCTAAAGTTGCAATTCATGCTGGGTGAGGTGGTGGGAGGAAGCATCCTGGACTGGGAAGGCTTCGAAGCAATTGCCTCCTTTCCGCTCCACCCGGAGCAGGGCCATTTCAGGTTCGAAGCAGGCCGGGTTCAAGGGGTTCCGCTGATGTCGTTTAAGGCTTTTTTGGGCGAGTGGGCCCGCATGAACGACCAGTGGGCCCGCTTCCGCAGTGTGCTAGACTCCCCCAGCCGGGTACTGGAAACACCTCGAGCGGTGGAGCCTTACGCGGTTTTTGTGGGGGGCAAAAGTGTTCGGGCCGCTGCTAAGAGCTGGGGGGTTCCGCTGATCATTGCTGCAGAACGAGCCTGGCGAGGGCTGCGGGAAGGCGACCTCAGCAAGCTGCGCAAGTATGCCTGGTTTGCCCTGCGCATCCGCCACCCCTCGGCCCGGCGCACCCAGGCGGGCATCCGCAATCCCAAAGACCTGACCGTGCTGCTCGATGGCAGCCGCAACCTAGGTGAACTCATCCAGAGCGGCCTGCCCATTGCTCAGGTTCGCACCTACCTGATTGAGCGCATTACCAGCGGGGAACTCGAGCCCCCCGGTAGGGGCTGGATATTGCGCGACCTGTTGTGGGAGCTCGAGGCCGAGCAGCTTGCCAACCCCGCTTGAAGCAGCCCGCACGTCCTGGGTGTTGACCAGCGCTGGTTGCTATCCGACCCCGGCCTGGCGAAAAGCCTCACCCACCAGAGCCCTGGCCTCGGCCAACACGCGCTCGAGGTGCTCCGGCCCCTTGAAGCTTTCGGCGTAAATCTTGTACACGTCCTCGGTGCCCGAAGGCCGGGCAGCAAACCAGGCGTTCTCGGTGACCACCTTGAGCCCCCCGATGGGCTCGTTGTTGCCGGGTGCGCGGGTTAGCTTGGCTAGGATGGGTTCACCAGCCAGATAGGTGGCCGTGACCATCTCGGGCGAAAGGTTGGAAAGGGCTTTTTTCTGGGCGCTGTTCGCTTCCGCATCCATACGACTGTAGGCCGAGGAACCAAACCTCGCTTCCAGATCGCGGTAGTGCTGGCTGGGCGATTTACCCGTCTTGGCCAGAATCTCGGCGCCCAGCAGGCCCAGAATGATGCCGTCTTTGTCGGTGCTCCAGGCCGAGCCGTCCATACGCAAAAAGGAGGCCCCGGCGCTCTCCTCGCCCGCAAAACCCAGGGTTCCCTGCAAAAGCCCGTCCACAAAATACTTGAAGCCCACCGGCACCTCCACCAGCCGCCGGCCCAGGTGCTTTGCCACCCGGTCAATCATGCTGCTGCTGACCAGTGTCTTCCCCACCCCCAGGCTGGCCTGCCACTGGGGGCGGTTCTGGTACAGGTAGTGGACACAGACCGCCAGGTAGTGGTTGGGGTTCATCAGGCCGTCCGGGGTCACGATGCCGTGCCGGTCGGCGTCAGGGTCGTTGCCGATGGCCACATCGAAGCGGTCCTTTAGGCCAATGAGTGAGGCCATGGCATAGGGCGAGGAGCAGTCCATGCGGATTTTGCCGTCTTTGTCTACGGTCATGAAGGAAAAACTGGGGTCAATTCGTTCGTTGACAATGGTCAGGTTGAGCCCATAGTGTTCGGCGATACGCTGCCAGACCGCCAGCGAAGCGCCGCCCAGTGGATCCACGCCAATCTGCACCCCCGCCGCCTTGATGGCCTCCATATCGAGGATGCTGCCCAGTTGGCTTACGTAGGGCGTAACAAAGTCGAACTCCTCCACTGCCAAAAGCGCCTTGCTAAGGGGCCAGCGCTTCACCTCGATAAGACCGTCCCGCAATATCTGGTTGGCCCGCTCCTGAATCACTTTGGTTACGCGGGTATCGGCAGGCCCGCCATTTGGGGGGTTGTACTTGAAGCCCCCGTCCTGGGGGGGGTTGTGGCTGGGGGTAATTACGATACCGTCGGCCAGGTTACTGCTGCGATGTCGGTTGTGCTCCCGGTTGTGCTCGAGGATGGCGTGCGAGATGAGAGGGGTGGGGGTATAGCCCCGCCCTTTTTCGACCCGTACATCCACCCCATTGGCCGCCAGCACCTCCACCGCCGTGATCCAGGCCGCCTCGGAGAGCGCATGCGTATCCATGCCCATAAAAAGCGGCCCGGTAATGCCCTGCTCGGCGCGGTACTCCGCTACTGCCTGGGCCACCGCCAGGATGTGGGCCTCGTTGAAGGTTCCCGCCAGGGAAGTGCCCCGGTGGCCGCTGGTGCCAAAAGCCACCTGCTGGGCTGGGTTTTGTGGGTCGGGCCGCAGGGCGTAGTAGCTGCTTACTAGCCGGGGAATGTTGACCAGAATGCTGTGGGGTGCAGGTTTGCCGGCCAGGGGATGTAGGCTCATAACCACTCCTTCTGCCAGGAGTCTATTGCAGGGGGCAATGGTTGGGCAAATGGCGGGCTCGAGCGCAGCTAGGCCTGCGCTACTTCTTTTCCTTTGTGCAGCGCCTCAATCTGATCCACCACATACTCGGCAAAGGGCATTGCAGCCGTCCAGGCTGGCGAGATGGCGTTCAGCACGTGCAGCCCCTGAGGGTTGCCCTCGAGCAAGAAGTCCATCACCAGCTTCTTGTCCTGGTGGTCGTAGAGCTGGGCGCGGATGCCCGGTCGGCCCCAGGTTTGGTAGTTCTCCAGCCGAACATCTTCCAGCAGCGCCGAAGCCTGCCTGACCAGATAGGCCCTGGAGTACTTTTTGATCTCTTCTAAGGCCAGGCTGCGGAAGTTAAAGTCGTTGCGGAAGAACAAAATAGCCTCGTCCCGCAATATCGAGAGAGCCTCGGCAGCATCGAAGCCCTTCAGGCCTTCGTAGTTTTCCCGCCAGAAGGCCGGAATGGCGGTAGGGCCAATTTTGGCTTTGCCATCCACCGTAACGGTAAAGTGGACGCCCAGAAATGTGTTGCGCAGGTCGGGCACCGGGTAGATGTTGGTTCGGAGGGCCCCCACGGGTTCAGAGCCATACACATACAGCCCCTTGAAGGGCAGGATACGGTAGCGCAGCCCCAGGCCAAAGTCGTGGGCTACCCGGTCGGCGTAGAGGCCGGCGGCGTTGACCACAAAGCCCGGGCTGTAGACCTCCTGAGGGGTGAGGACGTCCTGGCCGCGCCGACCCTGGTAGGGGCTATCCAGGTGAATCTCGATGCCCCGGGCCTGGCACTCCGCGGCGATGGCGGCCATGCAGGCCTTGGGATCTACGGTAGCGGTATTGGGCGACCACAGGGCCAGCTCGGTGGACTTGACCCGAGGCTCGATTTTTTTGGCCTCCTCGAGGGTAATCAGATAGGTCTCCACCCCGTTCAGGTCGCCACGGCGCTTAAGCTCGCGCAGGCCCTCCACTTCCTGCTGGTTTTTGGCCACCACCAGCTTGCCGCAGCGGTTGATCTTGAGGCCCCGCTCCTCCACAAACTGCTTCCAGCGGGCGTTGCCCTCGCGGGTGAAGCGGGCCTTGAGGGAGTCGGCGGTGTAGTAAAACCCCGCGTGCAGCACACCGGAGTTGCGCCCCGAGCCGTGCTGGGCCAGCTCTTTCTCTTTTTCCAGCACCACCACGCTGGCCCTGGCATCTCGCTTTTTGATTTCCAGGGCAATCGTCAGGCCCACAATGCCCCCACCGATGATCAGGTAATCGCAGGTTTTCATCCCACTCATTTTATGCCCGCCCAGGTTGGGCCCATGTGCAGGTGCGGTTGCCCTAGGCTTTTACGATGCGCCGGGTGGGGTAGGGAATGGCGATACCTTCGGCATCGAGCCTCAGCTTGATGCGGCGGCGGAACTCCCGCCCCACAGCCCACTGCTCTTTGGGCTTGGTGTTGAAGAGCACCCGAATCAGGATGCCCGACTCGGCGAGCTGCTGGATGCCCAGGGTTTCAGGGGGCTGGTCGGTGAACCTATCGCGCCACTCGGGGTCGTGGTAGAAGGCCTCGGCCTCCGAGCGCACCACCTCGAGGGCCTTGTCTATAGGCGTTTCGTAGGCCACCGAGACGTCCACCACCGCGCGGGCCCAGTCGCGGCTCATCACCGTGACCTGCTGGATGGTGGAGTTGGGGATAAAGTGCACCCGGCCTTCCAGATCGCGCAGTACCGTAATGCGCAGATTAAAGCGCTCCACCCCACCCGAGAGCTGCCCCACGGTGATCACGTCGCCCACCCCATACTGGTCTTCCAGCAGGATGAAAAAGCCGTTTAGCACGTCCCGAATAAGGTTCTGCGCCGCCAGCGAGACCCCCAGGCCCACCACCCCGGCCCCGGCCAGCAGGGCGGTTACGTTGAGGCCCAGGTTGGAAAGGGCAAACAAGAGCCCCAGCACCACAATCAGCACCTGTAAGACCGACTCCAGCACGCTCTTGAGGGTCTGGGCCCGCACCTGCTCGCGGGTGAACTCGCCCGACCCCACCGGCACGCGCTGCAACAGGCGCGGCACCAGGCGCAAAGCCAGCGAGGTCGCGCCCAGGATGAGCAACACCGCTAGCCCGCGCTCGCCCAGCCAGCTCGAGAGGGTCTGGCCCCAGCTCTGGAAGGGCTCGAGCTCGACCCGCCACACCTGCGCCGCCAGCGAAGCCACCATCGCCGCAGTCAGCGCCCACCAGAGCGCGCCGGCCAGCCGCCAGTAGCGGTCGTCACGGGTGTCGGGGGTAAGCCGGGCCAGCCAGCCCGCCAGACCCGCCCCGGCCCGCCCTACCCAGAAGCCCAGAATCAGCAGGCCGATGCTGGTAAGTATGCGAAGCCACAGGCTCGAGGTCTCCATAGCTGCTCCTACCTGGCCAGGAGGGAAATTCCCGCCCGTACCCGTTCCACCAGCCCCGCTTCCACCACGCCTTTAGCCTTGCGGATGGCGCTAAGAACTGCCCGCCCATCGGCAGAACCATGCCCGATAAAGACCGGGCCTTCCACCCCCAACAAGGGCATCGCACCGTACTCGGCGGGATCCATCTTGGCACGCAAACCCTGTAACGCACCACGCACCAGCAAGGCTCCAATTTTGGTCAGCCAGGAACCGCCGCTCAGGGCTTCCCGCACCCATTTGAAGAGGGTACGGGCCTCGCCTTCGGCGAGCTTGAGCACCACGTTGCCGGTATAGCCGTCGGTCACCACGATATCGGTGGTGCCCTTGAAGATGTCGCGCCCTTCCACGTTGCCGAAGAAGTGGATGCCGGGGGTGGCCTTGAGCATGGGAAAGGTTTGCAGGGTGAGCTCGTTGCCTTTGTGCTCCTCCTCGCCAATCGAGAGCAGCCCTACGCTGGGGTCGGCTACCCCCTGAGCCTGGGCATAGGCCGTAGCCATCACGGCAAACTGCACCAGCCATTCGGGCTTGCAGTCTACGTTGGCCCCGCCATCGGCCAGGTAGGTGCGGCCCCGCTCGCTGGGCAGCTCGATCAGCAGGGTGGGCCGGTCTACCCCCTGTATGCGCCCCAGGTTGAACAGGGCCGAGGCCAGCGTAGCCCCGGTATGTCCCATGGCCACCACCGCCGAGGCCTCGCCCTGCTTGACCAGTTCCATGCACACGTTGATGGAGGCCCGGCGCTTCTTACGCACGTCGGTGGCGTGGTCTTGCATGGTGATGTACTCGGGAGCCTCGACAATGGGCAGATCGCCCCCCTGTTGTTGCAATTCTTGTTTCAGCACCGCGGTGGGGCCTACCAGAACCACGGGAATCCCCTGTTTGTGCGCCAAAAGAGCGCCTTCTACCGTAACTTTGGGGGCGTGGTCGCCCCCCATGGCATCTATGGCAATCGGTTTCACGGGTAATAGCCTAAGGCCAACCTCCCTACCACGCCACCGGCATGGCCTTGTGTCCGCGAATGACGAACCCCCCAGCGTACTCGATTTTATCGGTGGCCAGGTGAATCTGGGGCAGCCGCTTGAGCAGGGTCTGGAAGGAAGTCTGGAGCTCGAGCCGCGCCAGCGGGGCCCCGATGCAGTAGTGAATGCCCAGGCCAAAGGTCAGGTGGAGGTTATCGCGGCGGGTGAGCTCGAGGCGGTCGGGGTTGGCAAACCTGCGCGGGTCGCGGTTGCCCGAGGCATACATCAGCGCCACCTCCTGGCCCCGGCGCAGCGGAATACCTTTGTATTCGAAGTCTTCCAGCACCCAGCGCTCGAACATGGGCAGCGGGGTATCATAGCGCAGCAGTTCCTCCACGGCCAGCTTGAAAAACTCGGGATGGTTTTTGGCCGCAGCCTCCTTGGCCTGCTCCATCTGCTGGGGGTTGCGGGCCAGGGCCAGAAAGCCCGCGGTGGTGCCGTTGACGGTGGCCTCGTGGCCGGCGTTCAAGAGCAGAATGCAGTTGGCCACCAGCTCATCGGGGGTGAGCTTGTCCCCCTGCTCCTCCACCTGTACCAGGGCCGAGATCAGGTCGTCGCCCGGCCTTTTACGGCGCTCGTCGGCGAGCCCCTTGATGTAAGCCGAAAACTCCACCACCGCCTGGTTGGCCTCTTTGGCCTGTTCTTCGGTGAAACCCAGCTCGTACAGTTTGACAATCTTGGCCGACCAGGGGCGCAGGTAGCGGCGATCCTCCTCGGGAACCCCCAGCAGCTCGGCAATCACCGTGACCGGCAGCGGCTCGGCGTAGTCTTTGAGCAGATCCATCTGGCCCAGATCCTCGGCCCGATCCAGCAGACCGTTGACGATGGCCTGGATTTTCCCGCGCAGCCCCTCCACCCGGGCCGGGGTAAAGGCTTTCATCATCAGGCTTTTGAGGCGGGTGTGCTTGGGTGGCTCGTTGTCGAGCATGTGGTTTTCCTGGAAGTGATCGAAGTCGCGCGTCAGCGGGTTGGGCGGGGGCCAGCCCAGCTCGTCGCGGGAGAGGACGTGGGTAATCGAGCGCCCCAGGCGTTTGTCGCGCAAGAGGTGGGCGATGTCCTCGTAGCGCAAAAAGAAAATCTTGTTCCAGACCTCGTCGTAGAAGACCGGCAGGTTTTCCCGCAGGTGGGCCAGGGTGGGGTAGGGGTCGTAGATGAAGGCGGGGTCGTTGATGTTGAGGTGGTAGCTTTGCATCAAGAAAAGGATAATCCCCCTTGCCTATACGGGTAAGGGGGTGAAGCTGTTCCTTGCAGGCCAGCCTTATCTAATATGAACCTCGCCCGAATCGTTCCGTTAGGGATTGTCTGAGTACCCTGGTTTTTCGAGCTGGTGCTATCCGCGCTTCAGGCGGGGGCCCCAGAAGAAGAACAAATCAAAGACATATAACCGATTCTTAAGGCCATTTTGTTAGACCGTCGCCCGCAAGCTGGCTTTAGACTGCTTTCTCAGCACAAGGTACGCTTAGGCCATTGCAGCGGTGCCCAAGTTTGGCCTGGGTTGAAGGCTAGGCGCTGACCGAGACGTGCTTGTTCAGGCGCGCCACAAAGTTGCTCTTGGGGGCCGCACCCACCATCACCTCGACCGGCTGGCCGTTTTTGAACAGGATGATGGTAGGGATGCTCATCACCCGGAACTTCATGGCGGTCTGGGGGTTGGCATCCACGTCGAGCTTGGCCACGGTTACCTTGCCTGCGTATTCTTTGGCCAGCTCTTCCATGACCGGGGCTACCATGCGGCAGGGACCGCACCACTCGGCCCAGAAATCCACCAGCACATACTGATTTTCCTTGAGGATGGCGTCAAAATTAGCGTCGTTTACTTCGATGGGTTTGGACATAGTTGTTTACCTCACACACCTGGGCCTGGGCTCAGGCCCCCAGGCTCCACACTTTAGCACGCCTGGTAGAACCCAGGGAAAGCCGATACACTTTTTATAGTGCAAGCCCTTCATCTACTGGATACTCCAGAGTACCTCGAGGCCATTGCACTGTGGCATCAAGGCCAGTTCTGGGAGGTACACGAAGCCCTCGAGCCCCTCTGGCGCAGGCTTTCCGGGCCCGAGCGCGAGCTGACCCACGGCATCATCCTGCTGGCCGCAGCCCTGCACAAAGCCCGCAGCAGCCAAAGCGGCGGCTGGCGCAATTTCCACAAAGCCCTGGGGCACCTAAAAAACCTTCCGGCCACCTACCAGGGCATCCGGGTCAGCGCGCTGATTGAGGAGACCCGCCAGGCCCTGCAAGCAGGACCCGGAAAGATCCCGCCTTTCCCTCTGTTATCCACGCTAGATTAGCCAACAGACCTGCAGAAGGTGTACAAAAGTTGTCAGGAATCCTGCCACCCCACCGCCCAGACCACCCCCTCGAGCAGCTCGAGCCTAATGGCCCGCAGGGGTTGGCTGGCCGGCCCGGCCAGCAGCGAGCCATCGGCTCTGAAACGGCTGCCGTGACAGCCGCACTCGATGTTCTGCTGCCGGTCGGGCAGTGGTACGGTGCAGCCCTGGTGGGTGCAGAGGCGGGAGTAGGCGGTGAGGTAGACCTGCTCGCCGGCTTTGAAGATGCGCGGGCTGGCCTCCTTGGGGGGTGGAACCCGCACCAGAAGGCAGGGCTGGTTGGCAAAGCGGAACTCGAGGTCGGCCCACACTTCAGGGAGCTGGCGCAGCTCGCCGATCCGCACCGCCGCCGGACTTTGCTGACCTCGAGCACCTCCTAGCATCAAAAGGCCGCCCACAAGGGCCCTGGTCGCATCACGCCTATTCATAGCTGGCTCCTATAAGCTAGGGCAGGAGGTGGCTCCTCCTGCCCTCGGGAAACGCGCTTACACCAGCGCCAGGGCATCCTCGGGGTGCTTCCAGGGTTGCTCGGCCCGGCTCTTGAGGACCTCGAGGGCCTCCTGCTCGCTCATGACCGGGTTCTGGAAGCGGATGCCCAAAGCCCGGGTCATCAGGGTGAAGTTGTAGGTGTTGTCAATCAGACCGATCCGCGCTGCGGCCACACCCCGCCCATACACCCCAAACACAGTGGGGCTGGCGGTGTGCTGGCCCGAGTTCCAGCCGATGTTGGGCAGGTCGGGCTTGTTGGCATCGGTCTGGCGCATCACCCAGGAGAGGGTGTTGGCGGGCTGGACGCTGTAGCGCACGGTGTCGGGCAGATAGACCCGCTTGGTGATGGCGTCCACCACGACCTGGGCCTGCTCAGGCTTGAGGGCCACGCCCTTCACCGTGCGGAAGAGCTCCACCACCTGCTCGGGGCTGGGGTTGTTGCCCAGGCGGGCCAGCATAAACTCGAAGGTGCCCTTCTGGTTGGCAAGCAGCAGCACACCCGCGCTGCCCTCCAAGTACGAGCGGCCCGTACCATACAGCGCGGGGGCCCCGCAGACGTGGTCGGAACCGATGATGAGCAGGGTGTCGGGGTTCTGGTCTACGAAGTTCATCACCACTTCCAGGGCTTCGTCGGCGGCCAGAATGTCCCACAGGGTGGCGGCGGGGTCGTTGAGGTGGTTGGCGTGGTCAATGCGGGCGGCCTCGACCTGAAGCACAAACCCCTTGGAGTGGGCGGCCAGGCGCGGGAGGGCGGCGCGGGTCATCTGGGCCAGGCTGGGCACGTCTACGCCCTGGAAGCGCCGGTCGGCCTCGTAGGGCACGTGGCTGCTGCTGAACACGCCCAAGAGCTTGGAGGCGTTGGAGGCCTCGAGCTCCCTGGGGTTTTTCACCACGCCATAGCCCTTGGCGGCAAAAGCGGCGTACATATCCTTCTTGTCGCGGCGCACCGCCGGGTCAAAGAAGCGGGTGCCCCCGCCCAGGTAGACCTCCGCGCCAAACTCCAGGTACTGCTCGGCAATCTGCTCCTCGGCGTTGCGGTCGGGGTTGGAGACCACGAAGCTGGCCGGGGTGGCGTGGGTGATGGTGGCGGTGGAGACCAGGCCCACCGCTTTGCCTTGCTGTTTGGCCAGAGCGAAGATGGGGGTCAGCTTGCGCCCGTCGGCGTGAATGGCCAGCCCTCCGTTGACCGTCTTGACCCCGGTGCTCCAGGCGTTGCCGGCTGCGCTGGACTCGGTGACGAAGCTGGTCAGGCTGTTGGTGTTCTGCAGCCCGCTCACACCCGTGGCCAGGAAGCGCTCGAGGGCCAGCGGCTTGCCCAGCACCCGCCTCGAGTAGAACTGCGCAATGGCGTAATCTTCCCAGCCCATCCCGTCGTAGACGAAGAAAATCAGGTTACGGGCCCGGGTCAGGATGCCCGGCTGGTTGGATAGGGCGCTCTGGGACTGGGCCGAGAGGGCCGCGGCTGCTCCTGCCATAACCCCTGCTTTGATCAAGTCTCTACGTTTCATCCCTTTACCTCCAGCTACTATGCTGGAGAGCAGATGTCAGGCTCAGGTCAAGGGGCAAGCGGGCTTGGGCTACACTCCGCAGCCCCACTCGAGCACCTTCACAAATTGCCGGCCATTCCAACGCCAGACCGTACTGCCCCACCCTTCGTGTACCCAATCCTCGGTGATGATTTCCATTCTGCCGTCGCCATCGAGGTCGAGGATGGCCCCGATACGGCGGGTGATCACGGTGGGCATGCCCTCGGTGCCGTCGAAGGGCTTCTCGAGGTGGGTCACGTCCAACACAAAAGTGCGCAGGTCGGTATCGCTCAACAGTTTGCGTACCATGATGAGACCGTAGTCGCCCACTTCGCTGGCATAGCTGCCCTCAATCCGCCCAGCATTGAGGGAAAAGCCGGGCTGGTTGGCGCTCAGGAGAACCTCGTCGCGCCCGTCGGCGTCTAAGTCCACCCGCAAAGCCTGGGTGATGTTGGGGGCTTTTTTGATCTTGCGACGACTCAGCTCGGCAGCTACCGCCTGCAGGTGAGCAGGGGTGGGAGCAAACGAGACCACCCGGCGGGGCTGGGGGTTCCAGGGTGCAGCAATGGCATAGGCAGGGTACTGGATGGCGCGGCGCTCGAGCAGCACCAAGGGGGTTTCCCGGTTCCAGTCACAGATGTCAGGCGTTGTGAGCCCCCCCGCCCCCTGGGCCTGGTTGATGCGGCCCGCCGGGCCAAACACCTGGTAACGCCGGGCCTCGAGGCGGGTTAGCTGCTCGGCCTCGAGAAAACGCCCACCCTGAAACACACCCACTACTACCGCGCTCTGTGCGTCGTTCAGGCGCAGCAGAACCGCCGCCTGAGGAGCCTGCGCCACCGACAAACCCAAAACCAACAGCACACTCCACCGTGTTTGCATAAGGCCAGGGTAACAGAGGGACATCCCGGCGCGCGTGTTACCAGCCCCTGGTTCCACAAGACCCGACCAGACAAACCTGTACCTGCTTACCAGCAGCAGCCCAAAGCGATAGGCTATGTGCGATGGATGCTTACACCTACGCCTACCGCGGGGGCCTCATTGAGAACCGCCACAAGGTCTCGCTGGCTATTGTGGGGCCCCAGGGCAACCTGCTGGCCTATAGCGGCAACCCCCATCTGTCGGCTCACATGCGCTCCTCGGCCAAACCCTTTCAAGCCCTGGCCCTCTATCTGAGCGGGGCCATCGAGCGCTTTGGCATTACCCCCGCCGAGGTCGCGCTGACCTGCGCCTCCCACGATGGGCTGGAGCAGCACGTGACTATGGCCACCAACTACCTGCGCAAGATTGGGCTGGACGAGAGCTACCTGGCCTGTGGCATCCACCCGCCCTTCGACCTGGCCGCGCGCAAGGCCCTGCAGCAAGCCGGCCAGCCCGCCACCGTGCTGCACAACAACTGCTCGGGCAAACACACCGGTATGCTGGCCGCGGCGATGGCCCTGGGGGTCGAACCTAGGGGCTACGAGCAGCCCGAGCACCCGGTGCAGCAGCTCAACCTGCAAACCCTGCGCGACCTGTCGGGACATCAACACATCCCCTATGGTGTGGATGGCTGTAGTGTGCCCACCTTTGTGCTGCCCTTAGCCCCGGCAGCCCGGATGTTTGCCCTGCTGGCGAAGCCCGAGGCCGCACCGGAAAAGTATCGAGAAGGCCTGGAAGCGGTTTTTCGGGCCATGCGCCAGCACCCCGAGCTGGTAGCCGGGCCCCGTAGCATCGACACTGTGCTGATGCAGACCGTTCCCCACCTGGCGGCCAAGCGCGGGGCCGACGGCTATTACGGCATGGCCCTGCGTGAAACCCGCTGGGGCCCAATTGGAATCGCCCTCAAGGTGGAAAGCGGCTCCAACGAGGCCCGAGAGCCCATGGTAATTCGGTTGCTGGAGGTGCTCGAGGCCCTTTCGCCCGAGGTGGCGCTCGAATGGCGGCGGCCCATTGTGCGGAACGTGCGGAAGCTCGAGGTTGGGCATCTGGAGGCGAAGCTCGAGCTGCACTGGGTTGATGGCTAAAAAAAGCCGTATGGACTTAGCCTGAAACAAGGTAGGCTCTTGGCTATGGAGTTTGTCGAAGAGGTCGCACAACGCCCCCCCCTGGTGCTGGGGGTAGACCCCCGGCCGGAGCTACACGGCCCAGAACCCCTGGCCCATATCCGCCGCTACACCCTCGAGCTCATGGAGGCCCTGGCCCCCAAGCTTGCTGCGGTGAAGTTTCAGGCGGCCTTCTTCGAGGCACTGGGGCCACAGGGTTTTGCCCTGATGCACGAGCTGCTGGTGGGGGCCCGGGTGCTCTCGCTGCCGGTGATTGTGGACGCCAAGCGGGGTGACATCGGCTCAACGGCGGAGGCCTACGCCCGGGCCTATCTGGAGGCTTACCCCGGCTCGGCCCTGACGGTAAACCCTTATTTGGGCAGCGATGCCCTGGAGCCCTTTTTCAAAGCAGCAAGGCAGTCTGGAGGGACGGTGTTCGTGCTGGTCAAAACCTCCAACCCCGGCTCGGGGCTCTTCCAGGACTTAAAGCTGGAGCAAGGCGGCAGGCTGTACATGGCGGTGGCGGATTACCTGGCCCAGCAGGCCGAGCAGCAGCGGGTGGGCGACTGGTCGCGCGTAGCGGCTGTGGTCGGCGCTACCTATCCCGCACAGGTTAGCGAGATACGCGCGCGTCTGCCCCACTCTTTGCTGCTGCTGCCTGGACTGGGAGCGCAGGGGGGGCAGGTGCTGCGGGGCCCGGGATTGCTCAATTCGGCCAGTCGGGCCCTATACTACCCCGGGGAGAAAGCAGACCTGGAAACTGCTATTCGCCGGTCTGAGGAGTACCTGCAAGCCCTTATACCAGATTCGGTTAGTTCGTCACCGAACGGTGACGAACTAACCCGACCGAAGGGAGTGCTCTAGGATTCAAAAAGATAGCCCCTTGATGTTTTTTGTTTGAAGAGTATCTTTTTGAATCCGGTATTACCACTTGAAAACCGGCCTCAACCACCTTTGAGCGCCCGTCTGAACATCTGCGGGGCGAACTCGGCGACCGCCCGCAAAAAGCCGGTAATGCCCCGGGCCCGGCCTGGGGTAATGTAGACCGGCACCCCCAGGTTTTCGGCTTCCAGACGCACCGGCTCGGAAAGATCGTGGCCCACATAGCTGCTGATGATCATCAGGCCGTGGGCCCGCTCGAGGCGGCTCTGGATGCGCCGTATCACCTCCCGTCCGGCCGCGTAGGAGTCGGAGTCGAACCAGTCGAGCTCGAGGCCCTGATTTTGCAAAACAGGGGTCAGGCGGCTGCGGAGCTGGGTGTGGCCCCCCACCACGATCAGGTACTCCCCGTGGAAGCGGGGCAACCCCTCCCGCATCAGGCCCTCAGGCGTAGTGCCCGCCAGGGTATCGGGGCTACCCTCGAGGGTAGCCAGGGCCCTCGAGGTGGCCTTGAGCTCTTCCAGGTAGAGCTGCAAATCGGGGTCGGTGGGGTTTAAAAAGAGCAGGTTGCGCAGAATCTCCCGCGAAAGCTGAAGGTCTTTCTCCCAGTAATAGGCAATCTCCAGGGCCTTGCGCCAGGTTTGGGCGGCCTTCTGGTAGGCCCCGGTGCGCTCGTAGTGTTCGGCTAGGTCGTAAAGAACCTCGAGGGCCTCGGGGTTGCGGGCCAGCTCGGACAAAAGCAGCCCCTCGGCCCCCAGGGCCTGCCCCGCGTTATAAAGCGCGGCCAGGTACTGCCCCCGCACGGTCTCGGCCTCCCGGCTCTGGGAAAAGCTGCGCGAGAGGCGGTAGGCCAGCTCGAGGTGCTCCAGGGGCGGCTCTGCAGTGCCCTCCAGGCTCTGGCTGAGCATGCGAAAGGCTTCCCAGGGGCCTTCGAGCTCTTCCACCAGCTTGAGCACCGGCTCAATCTGGCTAAAAGGCTGCAGACCCGCCTCGCGCACGCGGCCCAGAAACTCCCGCGCCAGCACCGGTTCACCGGCCTCTTTAGCTTCCAGGGCCAGCTCAAAAAGCTGGGTAACCGGGTAGGCCCGGTGGGCGTGGGCCCGCTTGTGGTCGCCCAGCACCTCGAGCACCGGAAGGCCCAAAGCCCGCTTGGAGAGGGCCAGCAGGTGGTAGGCCAGACCGGCTGCCTCGCCCCTAGAAGCCCGTACGGCCCGCTCGAGGTAGCGCACCGCCTCGGTATGCCGCCCCTCCCGGTGGCGCAGCAGGCCCAGGGCCAAAAGCGCGGTGGCGTCCTCGGCCCGGGCCACCGCATCGGTCAGGTAGGGCTCTACCCCTTTCAAGTCGGCCAGGGGCACCTTGTCCAGCACCTCGGGGCCTCGCACCTTCAGACCTGCTAAGGCCAGTCCCAAGGCTCCATGTGCCTCCCCCAGCACATACAGGTGCTGGGCATAACGGGCCGCCCGGCCCCACAAACCCTGTTGCAAAGCGGCCTGCAAACCCAAGCGCAGCAGGCCCCGTGTCAGCAGTTCCGGCGAGAGATCCTCCACAAACTCCACACGGCGGCTGGCCTCGCTCCAGTCGCCCTCGCGGCACAAGCGCTGCACCCGCTCTTCGATGCGTTCCAAGGTGGTTTTAAGATAGATATCGGCCTCGGGCAGGCCGCATTCGTAAAGCTGGCGCAAGGCCTCCGACAGGCGCCCCAAACCCAGATACACCTTACCCAGGGCCAACTTGTACCGACCCCCACGACTCGAAAGCTCTTCCAGGCGCGGCAAGGCCCGCTGGTAGTCTTCCAGCTCGGCCCAGCACAGCACCCGCAAGTTTTCGGCTTCGGGGTGGTGGGCCAGGGCCAGCGCTGCATCGGCTTCGGCAAAGCGCGATAGGGCCAGCAAAGCCCGGCCCCGCAGGTAGGCCAGCTCGCCCGTGGTGCCCTCGGGTAGCCGTCGCAAAACCTCTGCATAAGCCCCTTCCTCGAGCAAGGCCCATATTTCCTCGCTCGAGGGCAAGGACAGCGGCTCACCTGGGTTTGGGGCATGGTCTATGGGAAGAGTCTGGGCTGGCCCTGGCTGCAGCAGGGCAACTGGCATACGGGCCGTAACCAGCGCATAATCGCCCTCCCCCACTACCTGCACCTGGTCAAACCCCAGCTGCCTTAGGGCCTGCTGGACGGCCTGCGGATTCTTGCCCAGAAAGGGCCCGTGCCCATAGGCCAGCAAGCCCCCCGGTTTGAGCAAACCCTCCAGGCCCCGCAGACGCTGCAACAGGTCGAAGCGCTGCAGGTATTCGGCCTCCTCGAGGGTCTCTGACAGGTCTCTCAGGTATCCCTCGGGCATGCAGGAAAGCAGCAGCACCACGTCCATGCTTGGCAGGCCCTGCTGGTCGGGAAACCAGCCCTGGTACCACTGCACACCCCCGCCGGTACGGGCCTGGCCCAGCTCCACGGCCTGCGCCACCCCTTCCAGGGCATGCCACTCCAGTTCGGGCCTGGCCTCGCGCAATAGCGATACCAGCGCCCCGGTAAAAGCCCCCACCTCCAGCACCCGCCCCTCCGCCGGCAGAAGCTGGGGCAGAACCCTTACATAAAACTCGATAAATGGCAGGTGCATGGCGTACACCAAAGCTTCCAGCCGTTCCCGCGGATGGCTCAGCACCGCTGAGTAAAAACTTCGCACCACCTCCAGGTCGCCTCCCTCAGCCTCTAAATAGGCTTTCCAGGCGTCCAGGATGGGTTTTCGTCGGGCAGGGCTGCCAATGCGCTTGGCCAGCACCGCCTCAAAGCGACCTGGCGAAAGGGGGGCCGCCAGGTGAAACTGGGTACGAAAGTAGCGCTTGACCTGAGTGTCTACGGTATCCACCAACCACCTCAGCAAAGGGCTGCCGTTGGAGGGTATTGTGGCAAGTCTGGGCCTGGCTGTAAACCACCCCCCGGCTGGGGGAGCCTGTACCCCCAGCAGGTATAGCCCTGCCGGTAAGCCCTGGCAATGAACCAGCGTCTGCATCCCGAATCGCGGGGGAGCGGTTGTTTTCCAGCTCCAAGCTACCCATCTAAAGCCGGTACAAACCGCACCGTTTGCCCCAGACGTAGCTGGGCCAGCCAGGGTAAGTCGGCGGGGTGTACCAGGGCCGGCTTGGCATAGCCCCCAAGGCGGCCCCGGTCGTTGAGCAGCACGATGGGCTGGCCCTCGGTGGTAATCTGCACCGCCCCCAGCGGGGTGGCTTCGCTAATCAGCTCACCCCCTGGCACCTCGGGCCCCACCAGCCGCAGGCCCATCCGGTCGCCCGAGGCCAGCTCGTAAGGCCCCGAACACAAAGCTCGCATCGCCTCCGGGCTGTACTGGGGCCCTGGCAGCAGGCGAACCCGCCGCTGCCCCAGGGGGGGTAGCACAAGGCCAAAGCCCACTCGAGCCCCCTTGAGCTGCGCCACCCCCAGCACATCGCCGACCTGCAAGGGCCGCCCGATCAGGCCTCTGTGGTCGGTACTGGCGCTCCCAAAGAAGCGGGCACTCTCGAGGCCCCCCGCCAGAGCCAGGTAGCCCCGCACGCCGTCGGGGGCCGAGGCAAAGTGCAGCTTATCGCCCGTGCGCAAAGCAAAGGTCTGGGCCACCTCTACCGGCGTTCCGCCCACCAACGGCCGCATCCCGTAGCCCACAAAGGCCGCCACCAGCGGCCTTAGCGCGCTCAGCACGGGGCCCTTGAGGGTCAGTTCCAAGAGCGGCGCATCGGGGAGGTTGCCCACCAGTCGGTTGGCTAAGCTGGCCAGCCGACCATCCAGCGCCCCCGAGGCCGCCAGCCCCAAACGCCCGGACAAAGGCCGCCCACCGTCCATCACCAGATCCAGCAAGCCCGCCTCCTCCACCCGCAGCGCCGGATACCGTGGTGCATCCGGCAGCAAGGGCTTTACGGGAGGCACCTCCGGGGTTGGGCCTTCGCTGGGTACAAACCGCACCCGGTCGCCGGCTTCCAACAAAAACGCTGTCTCGCGGTGGGGGTTGTAGACCTGGGTGAGCGCAGTCCCAATCAGATGCCACCCTCCCGGCGAAGGCAGGGGATAAATCCCGGTCTGGCTGCCCGCAATCGCCACCGAGTGGGCCGGCACCAGCGCGCGTGGGGTACCCCGGCGGGGCAGCCGCAGGCGCTCGGGCAGGGGCCCCAGGAAGGGAAAGCCTGGGGTGAAGCCGGTGGCGAAGACGCGGTAGGGGGTCTGGCTGTGCAGCCGCACCACCTCATCTACCGCAAGGCCGGTTTGTTCGGCCACCCAGGGCAGGTCGGGCCCGTCGTAGCGGACGGGCAGCTCGAGCTCCTTGCCAGTTGGCGCATCGGGCAGCGCTTGCAGGTGTTGGCGTACCCAGCGTTCGACCCGCGCCCGCGAGACCCGGTCGGCGTCGTACTCGAGGTAGAGCTTCACATAACCCGGCACCACGTCGGTCACACCCGGCAGCGGCTGGGCCAGCAGGGCCCGCACCAGGGCCAGCATCTGGGCGTTGGCTTCCAGGTCGAGCTGTTCGGAGAAGGGCAGGTAGAAGCCGGCTAGAGTCATGGAAGGTCAGGATACCTCGCCCGAACAGGCAGCGGGCCGTTGCTCAGTAGGTCGCTACGGTCACCCCCTCGGCCAGCAGCGCCTCCCGGACGGCCCGGGCAATCTCAACCGCGTTGGGGTTGTCGCCGTGGATGCACAGGGTCTGGGCGCGCACCTCGAGCCAGCCCCCATCCACGGCCTCTACCCGGCCATCCACCACCATCTGCACTGCCCGCCGGGCGGCCTCGGCAGGATCGTGAATCCAGGCGCCAGGCGTACCCCTGGGGGCCAGACGACCATCGGAGGTATAACCCCGCTCGGGGAAAGCCTCCGCAATGGTGCGGAGCCCCAAACGCTGGGCCTCCTGCTCCAGGGGGGTATGGGGCAGTACCACCAGCGGCACCTGGGGGTTGAAGTCCAAAGCCGCCTGGGCGATGGCCCGGGCCGTCTCGGGGTCTTTGGTGGCCCGGTTGTACAGGGCCCCGTGGGCCTTAATGTGGTGCAAGGGCAGGCCTGCCACCCTCAGAAAAGCGCTCAAGGCCCCCACCTGGTAGAGCACGTCGGAGTAGACCTCATCGGGGGTGGCCGCCAGCTCCCGCCGCCCAAAACCCACCCGGTCGGGAAAGCCGGGGTGGGCTCCTACGGCAACGCCCGTGCTTTGGGCGAGCTCGAGGGTGCGCCGGATGGTCAGGGGGTCGCCCGCATGGAAGCCACAGGCCACATTGACCGAGCTGATGAGGGGGAACAGCTCCTCATCCCGTCCCAGTTTCCAGTTACCAAAGGACTCGCCCGCATCGGCGTTCAGGTCTATCTGCATTAAGTATCACGATATTTGGCTGGGTCTGATTGTCAATGGTTCAACAGACATACCACCAACACCGGCCCAAATCTGGCTGGGATTTGTAGGAAGCGGTGGTGGTAGGTTGCGCTTACCAGCCCAGCACCAAAGCGAACATCAAAGGGGCCACAATCGAGGCGTCCGACTCGATGATGAACTTGGGGGTGTCCACAGCCAGCTTGCCCCAGGTGATTTTCTCGTTGGGCACAGCGCCCGAGTACGAGCCATAGCTGGTGGTGGAGTCGGAGATCTGGCAGAAGTAGCCCCAGACCGGCACATCGGGGCGCTGCATATCTTGGTGCAGCATGGGCACCACGCAGATGGGAAAGTCGCCGGCAATGCCCCCGCCAATCTGGAAGAAGCCAATCGAGTGCTGGGCGCTGGTCTCAACATACCACTGGGCCAGCTCCATCATGTATTCGATGCCGGTACGCACAGTATGCACGTTTTTGATATGCCCATTCAGGCAGTGGCCCGCGTACATATTGCCGGTGGTGGAGTCTTCCCAGCCCGGCACCACGATGGGCAGGTTTTTCTCGGCAGCCGCCACCATCCAGCTATCCTTGGGGTCAATCTGGTAGTACTGCTCGAGCTTCCCCGAGCGAATAATCCGATACAAAAACTCGTGTGGAAAGTAGCGCTCCCCTGCCCTATCGGCGGCTTCCCACTCCTCCAGCAGGGCCGCCTCGAGCCGCCGCATGGCCTCCATCTCGGGGATGCAGGTATCGGTGACCCGGTTGAGGTGGCGCTCCAGCAACCTTTGCTCGTCCTGGGCGGTGAGTTCGCGCCAGTTGGGAATGCGCTCGTAGTGGTGGTGGGCCACCAGGTTGAAGAGGTCTTCTTCCAGGTTTGCGCCGGTGCAGCTGATAGCATGCACCTTGTCCTGGCGGATCATCTCGGCCAGCGAGAGGCCCAGCTCGGCGGTGCTCATTGCCCCGGCCAGCGTGACCATCATCACCCCGCCTTGCTCGAGGTGGACACGATAGGCTTCGGCGGCATCCACCAAGGTAGCCGCGTTGAAGTGCCGGAAGTGATGCTTTAGGAACCTCGAGATTTCTCCGTTTGCCATAGGGTACCTCCATGCTCGCGGGGTGGGCGAATATGGCTCCCCCCTTCGGCCTTGGGTGTGCCGTGCGCCGGAGTACCGCAGGCCCCAAACGCCTGCTCAGCTCCGCCTGCAAGTGTACCCAAGTCCAGCACGAATTCAAGACCTCGAGCGGCCTGCTTATGCAAAACAGCCCAGGGGCCGCTGTGTACTTAGAGGATACCCGCGGCTGTTATCTATCCAAATAAAGCGGCTGCTATGGTAATCACCCTCACTTCACCCTGGGGCCTACCTGGCATAAGGTTTGACCTGTGAACGACCTTGCTTCCAGAGCCGATATCGCAGTAGTGGTCGATGCTTTTTATGCCAAAGCCATCCAGGACGAACAAATCGGCTATTTGTTCGAGGGCCTGGACTTAATGAACCACCTGCCCGTCATCCACGACTTCTGGGAAAACATCTTATGGCGCACCGGCGCGTATAAGGGTGGCATGATGTACAAGCACCTGTTACTAAACGCCCGCAAGCCGCTTACGCTCGAGCACTTCGAGCGCTGGCTCGAGCTGTTCACCCAGACTGTCGATGCACACTACAAGGGTCCCAATGCCAGCACCATGAAGCAACTGGCACATTCAATAGCCCGTACCATTTACGCTCGAGTTTCCCAGCAAAGTAGCGTCCCGATGGGCGTTCAGGATGCCCCTAGCGAAACCAGCGCAGGAGCAGGCTAAGCAGCAGGCTCAAGACCAGGCTAACCAGCAGCATGGAGGTGAGGGGAAAGTACAAGCGAAAACCCTCGCGCTCGATGCGAATGTCTCCAGGCAGGCGGCCAAACCAGCCCAGAAGCCCAGGGGCATACAGCCACGTCAGGCCCAGAACCACCAGCACCAGGCCCAACACCAGCAGCAAGCGCCCAACTTCCATGCTCTAATGATAGCCCAGTTCCCGCAGGGCTTCGGGATCCTTACGCCAGTTGGGGTAAACCTTGACCTGCAAATCCAGGTAGACCTTGCGCGATAAAAAGACCTCGAGCTGCTTGCGGGCCGCCGCCCCAATTTCCTTGAGCTTTCGCCCACCCTCTCCAATCAGGATGGGCTTGTGGTTCTCGCGCTCGACGTAGATATTCACCTGGATGTAAAACATTCCCCCGCCCCCACCGGCGGGGGCGGGGCGCAGCTCGAATTCCTCGGTTTTGGTGGCAATGGTGTAAGGAAGCTCTTCCTTAAGGCGCTTCATGGCCTCTTCGCGCACAATCTCGGCAGCCCATTCCTCCGGGGTCTGGTCGCCTTTGGCGAAGTCGGGCGGGAAGAAAAAGGGGCCTTCCGGCAGAAGGGAGAGCACCTCGTCACGCAAGGCTTTGGCGTCGCGTTCGTTCTGGGCCGAAATCATGCGGGTTTCCAGGCCCGGCAGTAGCTCGGCATACGCTTGCATGGCCGACTCGGGGTACTTGGCCGCATCGGCCTTGTTGCCGACGAGAATAATGGGTATCTGCCCCTTCAGGGGGCGCAGGGCACGCGCCACCAGCTCGTCTTCGTGGGTAGGTGGATGCCGCAGATCTACCAGCCACAACACCAGGTTAACCTCGGCCAGGGCCTCGGTTATCTGGCGGATCATGTACTCGCTCAGGGCATCGGTGGCCTTGTGCCAGCCGGGGGTGTCCACAAACACAATCTGGCGGTTGCCCTCGGTGTGGATGCCGCGCACCCGTTTGCGGGTGGTCTGTGGCTTGGGGCTGATGGGGGCGATTTTTACGCCCAGCATAGAGTTGACCAGGGTAGACTTGCCCACATTGGGTTTGCCCACCACGGCTACAAATCCGGAATAGGTCGTTCCTTCATTCACGGTTCTAGTATAGGGGCAGGTCGGGAACAAACCCTCATGCGCTCCTTCATCAGCTATCCTGATGCGAGCTATGCCCGACCCTCTGGCACTTGCACTCACCCCCCAGATTGGCCCCAGGCGTTTACAGCAAGCCCTCGCCACCGACCTGAGTGTGGCCGCCATTGCCGATCTGCTGGGCTGCGAAATTGCCGCGGCCTATGCCAGAACGCTCGAGCAAGGCCTGGCCGAAAAAGAGCGCGAAAAAGCAGCCCGGCTGGGCCTGCGGCTGGTTGGCATGTGGGATTCCGATTATCCCCCAGTGTTGTGGCACCTCGAGAGCCCCCCAGCGGTGCTGTACCTGAAAGGGGAACTGCCGCCCAGCGAGCGCAACATCGGCATCGTAGGCACCCGCAAGGCCAGCCCCTGGGCCACCGCCTGGACACACAAGGTAGCCCGTGAGCTGGCCGAGGCCGGGGTGGGGATTATCTCGGGGCTGGCTTTGGGCATAGATGCCGCCTCGCACAAAGGCGCGCTGGAAGGGGGCGGCTACACCCTGGGGGTGCTGGGCAGTGCGATAGACCGCTTCTATCCACCCCAGAACCGGGCCCTGGCCGAACAGATGAACGTACTCTCGGAGTTTCCGCTGGGAACCCCCCCGCAGGCCGGGCTGTTCCCCCGGCGCAACCGGATTGTGGCGGCCTTGGCCAAAGCGGTGCTGGTGGTGGAGGCCGGAGAAAAGAGCGGGAGCCTGATTACTGCGCGGTTTGCCGCCGAACTGGGCCGCGATGTGCTGGCCGTACCGGGCCGACCCGGCGATGCCTTTTCGCTGGGAAGCAACCGGCTGATTCAGGATGGGGCCGGGCTGGTGCTAAACACCGAGGATGTGCTGAATGCCTTGGGGGTGCTGGCCCCCAAGAAGCAGGCGGTGCAACTCGAGGGCAGCGAGGCCCAGGTGTACCGGGCTTTGCTCGAGCTCTCCGAAGCCCTGCCCGACGACCTGGCCCAGACCACTGGCCTCTCCACCGCCGAGACCCTTTCGGTGCTGATGATGCTCGAGCTAAAGGGTCTGGTGCAAAGCAGCGCCGGACGCTACAGCCCGCTGTAATTCCGGCCATCTCCTTATTCACCAAGCGCAAAGCTGACTTTCTGCAAGCTGCAAACTCAAGAGGATTTAACCTGCTCCAAACGGAGTTTTCAGAGACTGTCTTAAAACCGTCTAGGAAGCCAATCTTCTGACCATAAGTCGGATCATCGCCGTGTAGATAAAGGTTTCTGAGGTTTCGGGCAGGAACTCGTAGTCCCGATTGAGCCTACGATTGAAACTTAGCCAGGCAAAGGTGCGCTCCACTACCCACCTCCTGGGGATGACCACAAAGCCACGATGCCCTCGGGTCTTCTTGAGTAGCTCCTCGGCTAAGTCATCAGGGATGGGTTTTTCATCGGGCCACCAGATACCGCGAAAGTTGGCATCGGGTCGCTGCATGACCTGCACCGTCCAGCCTAAAGTTCGCCTGACCCACTCCTCGAACTGGCGCTTGTAGCCACCGTCAATAAACAGATGACAGAAGTCTCTCTGGGTTGCCCAAGCCGCCTGTAGCACCACTTTCCCGCCTTCGGCATCGGTGATGTCAGCAGGCAGAACCTTGACTTTGAGCACCAAACCCTGGGTATCCACCATCAAGTGCCTTTTGCGACCCTTGATTTTCTTGCCCCCGTCATA